>JAQTZX010000130.1 GCA_028687525.1 Candidatus Omnitrophota bacterium | reverse complement strand
TACAGATGGGTTTTTCCGTGGTTGAGGGGCCGGAGATCGAGACCGAATATAATAATTTCAGCGGTTTGAATATTCCTTTGGATCATCCTTCCCGGGACGCATTCGACACGTTTTATATCAAACCGCCGGAGGATCGGTCCGCCGGGGACTCTTCCGGCAAAGATAAGTTTTTGCTTCGCAGCCATACTTCTCCGGTGCAGGTGCGGGTGATGAAATCCCGGAAACCGCCGTTGGCGGTGGTCGTACCCGGACGGGTATACAGGCCGGACGCTGTGGATGCCAGCCATTTGTTCGCGTTTTATCAGATAGAGGGTTTTATGGTGGATAAGAATATCCGGTTTTCCGATCTCAAGGGAGCTTTGGAGATTTTCGCCAGAGCGGTTTTTGGTAAAGATATCAAGATGCGTTTTCGCCCGCACTTCTTTCCGTTTACCGAGCCTTCCGCGGAAGTGGATATCTCCTGCGTGATCTGTAAGGGAAAAGGATGTTCGGTCTGCGGGCGAAAAGGATGGCTGGAGATACTGGGTTCGGGGATGATCCACCCCAATGTTTTTAAGAATGTCGGCTACGGCGGCAAATATACGGGTTTCGCGTTCGGTATGGGTGTGGAAAGGATTGCCATGCTGAAATACGGGATTAACGATATCAGGTTATTTGTGGAAAATGACCTGCGGTTCCTAAAACAATTTTGACCATTCGACGCAGGCCGCGGCTTCAGCCGTGAGCCTTTGCTCATGGTTCCGCCCCACGGGCGGAAAACAAATGGTGCCACGGGCTTTGCCCGCGGGGTTCCATATGAAAGTAACCTATAATTGGCTTAAGGATTTTGTAGATATCTCTATTACGCCCGAAGCGCTCGCGGATAAGCTGGTCATGGCCGGCCTGGAAGTCGGCGGGATCGAGGAACATCTCGGAGATTTCATATTCGAGATCGAGATCACCTCTAATCGCCCGGATTGGCTGAGCGTGATCGGGATCGCGCGGGAGGTCGCCGCCAGTACGGGCAAGAAACTGAAAAAAACCGGGTTTATACGCAGTACGCAGTATACGGACAATGGTAAAAAAAACATCCTCCGGACCGCTCTTATTGTTGAGAATAAAAAGGACTGTCCTTTGTATACGGCGCAGATTATTTCCGGGGTGAAGATCGGTCCTTCTCCCGACTGGCTGAAAAACCGGCTGGAAGCGGTTGGGTGCCGCAGTATCAATAATGTGGTGGACATCACCAATTATATCATGTTTGAATACGGGGCTCCCCTGCATGCTTTTGACCTTGGGCTTCTTAATTCCGATACTATCGTTGTGCGCCGGGCAAAGCCGGGAGAGAAAATAGAAACTATTGATGCCAAAGAACGGCTTCTCGATCAGGATATATTGGTTATTGCGGATAGGGAAAAAGCAGTCGCTTTGGCAGGGGTTATGGGAGGTAAGGGTACCGAAGTTAACGATGCCACGCGCGCCGTGCTTCTGGAGGCCGCGGTTTTTAATCCGGTTGTGATCCGCCGCGGCCGGCAGAAACAAGGTATTCAGACCGAATCCTCGTACCGGTTTGAACGGGAAGTAACCCCGGAGGTGGTTAAGCAGGCTTCTGCCAGGGCGGTTGAATTGATGCAGGAACTGGCCGGCGGAGAATTGATTTCATCAGCCGCCAGCGGAATATCCCCGGTAAAAAAGAGAGAGCTTATAGTATCTCCTGTTCGCGTTCGTGATCTTTTGGGGGCGCCTATCGGAAAATCCAAAATACAGAAAATATTGCGGCAGCTCGGGTTTGGAGTCAAACCAGCCGCTAAAGGAAATTTGAAAATCGGCATTCCTTTTTATCGCCGGGATGTGAGTCAGGAAGCCGACATTGTTGAAGAAGTTGCCCGCATCTTCGGATATCAAAATATTCCCGCAACTTCTCCCAAGGTTTCTCCGTACGTCTCTGGTTCCGGATCCCGGGAATTATGCGGGTTGGTTAGGGATGTTCTGGTAGGTGTAGGATTGCATGAAGCCTTCACTTACAGCCTTATTGACAGGAAATCGCTCTCTTGTGTCGGAGCCGGGGAATCCGATTCTTTGATCGAGATTGCCAATCCTTTAAGCCGGGATCAGGAAGTAATGGTTTCTACGCTTCTTCCCGGTATGCTGCGTGCTGTCGCGCTTAACCTTAACCAAAAGCAGGAAAATATCGGTATTTTCGAGATAAACCGGGTTTTTTGCTGGCAGAGAGGAGAACCAAGAGAGGAATTAACCCTGGCAATGGCTTTATGCGGGGTGAAAACCTGTTTTCTGGGGCAAGGGGCGGTTAAAGATCGAGTGAGCCTTCTCCATGTAAAAGGGGTTTTGGAGACTGTTTTTGACCGTTTAGGCATCCGGACACAGAGATTGGAGTCTCAGGTGGAAACAGGTTCAATCGTTGTTTACGTTGATAATGAAAAAATCGGGACAATGGAAAGAGCAAAGATAGAAGTTTTAGGCGCTTTTGATATCAAGAACAAAGATGTTTTTCTGGCGGAATTGTCTTTAGATAAGCTTTTCCGTCACTCGGATCTAAAAAAAAGGTTTGTCCTTTTGCCCCTGTATCCCGGGATTTCGAGAGATATCAGCCTGGTTCTTCAGGCAGAAATCAAGGCAGGCGATGTACTGCAGATTGTTAGAGACGCTGCCGGTCCTTTACTTAAAGACTTGAAGGTTACGGATTATTATAAGGGGGAACAGATCCCCTCCGGTTTTAGAGGATTGACTTTAACCTGTTTTTACCGTTCGGATGAACGCACCCTGACGGAAGCCGAAGTCAACCCTTTACATGCGCATATGTGCGTTCTTCTGACAGAGCGGTTTGGAGCGAAAATCAGATAACCGGTCCGAAGAGGTTGTTTTTTTGCGGATCGTGTGTTATACTTCAATTGTCGGTAAGGATTAAAAAATCCCCTGCCGTGTTCGTTAGAGGATTGATAATTGGTGAACCAATACCACCAAACAGGGAGCCGTTACTCTCTTGGCGCTGCGGCGTCACGAGGAGGTTCCCTACCTGGACACAGGGTTCAGCCATCAATTTTTCGACGGCACAGTGCGGGGTTTTTTTTGTGGAAAAATGGGGACGGTTCTATTTTTTAGACTCGCGATCGAGAACAAAAAATAGAACCGTCCCCATTTTTTTACATTTTGAATTATCTTGTCTCTTCAAAGAGTAAGTAGTATAATAAAACTGTTTTATCCGTTGGAAAATGAACGTGATGGTATAATTTATAGTTGGCAGGTAAGATTTTTATATTAAGGAGGATACGCATGAAAAAGGTTCTATGGTTGGTTTTGACCGTGCTTCTGGCCGGTATTACGGCAGCCAGTGTGTATATGTATACTGTCGTGGAGCAGGAAAAGAACGCTTTGATGAATTCTCTCAAACAGATGGAAATGCAGGCGGAGTCTCTTGAAACGGATAAACAGGCGCTGGCCGGAGACAAACAGGCGCTTTTGCAGGAGCTTGCCTCAAAAGATGAGGTTATGCAGGGGCTTTCTCAAAAAAAAGAAGAGTTGGAGAAAGAATTGCAGTCCTGCGAAGATAAGTTCTCCGAATTCGATGCCGACACCCGTGATGCACAAACGATGATCGATCAATTGAACGCGGATATCGGGGTATTAAAAATAGAGGTCGCTTCCCTCAAGACGGAGAACGCATATTTAAAAACCGCCAATAGTTCCTTGAGCAGTGAAAACGCTTTGTTGAAGGCGGACATCGCTTCTTTCAATACGGGACAGGGCGCCGGGAAAAACTCTGTCCTGCCGTCCAAGAAATAATTTCCACAGGCCATTCGACGCAGCAGGCCACGGCTCCAGGCGCGGGCCTTTGCTCACGGTTACGCCCTACGGGCGGAAAACAAATGGTGTCCGTGGGGTTCCACAACATTTGAGAGGTTGAACGATGAAGTTAAGGAAGGTTATTGTATCTGTTACTGTTTTTCTGGCGGTAGTAATCGTTGTTGCGGCCGCGGTTATTGCTCATTTCGCCAAACCGTTCGTGGTTGATCAATTGGAGAAGAATTTAAAAGTTAAAACACGGGTTGACCAAATACGGTTCGGATTCCCTTTGTCTATTACCCTGGTAAAGCTTGAGTTGGGTGATTTTGCCTCGTTTGAGAGGATTTCCGTATTCCCAAGTTTATGGGGGATATTCGCGGGGAAGATCGTGCTGAACAAAGTGGACGTGATCCGCCCGGTTATTACTATTGTGCGGTCTCCCGACGGGTCTATCGCGATACCGCAACCGGCGCAAAAAGGGAATGGGCCCGCGGTTGTCATAGCCGGGTTCAGTATGAGCGACGGCGTGGTTACCTTTATCGATAAAACAGTAAGTGATCCCGGCTATGCGCTGGTTCTGGAATCGGTTAATATTGATATCTCCCGGGCTTCCGTTTTTCCCGGATCGCAAAAGATTCTCTGCGCGGTTTCCGCAAAAGCCGGAGATGTCAAAAACAAATCTTCCGGAGTTCTGACTTTCTCCGGGTGGATGGATTTTGTTCCCAAGGATAT
>JAQTZX010000129.1 GCA_028687525.1 Candidatus Omnitrophota bacterium | reverse complement strand
GGTGGTTGATGCCAGCGGGAATAACGCGGTCATGCGTTGTATGGGTATGCGCGGTATTTATGAAAAAGAGGAGCGCCGCCAATTGGGAGGTTTCGGTGTTTGTTTGTCCGGGATTTCCCGCGGTCATGAGATGCTGGAACTAAAAGTTCCGTATTGGCTGGCTCATGGGAAATTTCTTCCGGCATACTGCCGGTTTACCCAATTCCTGCCCGGCCGGAGGAAGCAGGAGGGGGTTTTAAAAATGAGCGTTGCCGATACCGAATCTCCCCGGGAAGCGCGGAAGATGGCCCGGGTTTTGCACCGGTATTTGCGGGATGTCCTGCCGGAGATGCGCGCCAGCCGGATAACCGGATTTTCCGGGAGTGTTTTTCCCCGGCAGGGGGAACGTTTCAGGGGAGTGTATATTCTCACCGGCGGGGATGTGGTATCCGGGCGCAGGTTTGCGGATGCCGCGGCCCGCGGCGCGTGGCCGTCCGAGTTCTGGGACAGGAACAGCGGCCCGCGGTACCGGTATGTTGAGAACGATCATTATGAGATTCCCGGACGCTGCCTGTTTTCGTCCAGGTTCGATAACTTGTTTGTCGCGGGAACCATGATTTCCGCTGATCCCGCGGCCCACGCTTCCGCGCGTGTATCCGGTATCGCTTTGGCCACCGGGGAATCCGCCGGAAGGATGGCGGCGGCATATTGCGGAGATAAAAAAATAACCATTCGCGGGAACGTTAATGAAGATTTTATTGGTTAAACCATACACGGAATTACGGGTGGCGCGGCGGCTGCAGGAAAGTTTCCTGCATCTTGAGCCGTTGGAACTGGAGATTGTGGCGGGCGGCGTTCCTGAAGATGACGATGTCCGTATACTGGACTTGAGTCTTGAGAAAAAACCTAAAGAAATATTCGAGAGTGCCCTGCGGTCTTTTTTACCGGATATGATCGGATTTTCCGGGTACAGCACTACCGCGCATATCGTCAAGTTACTGGCGGAGAACGCAAAGAAAATATTGCCGCGTGCAGTTACGCTGGTAGGAGGTATCCATGCCACCATCGCTCCCGAAGATTATGCCCATTCGTCCCTGGATGTGATTGTACGGGGAGAAGGGGGCGGGGTGATGGGGGAATTGGCGCGCCGGTACAAATCCGGAGAGCCGCTCTGGTTCGGCGGGCAGGTACTTAGCCGTCGGGATCCGTGCTTCCTGACAAAGGCGCGTTCGGCCCCTCCGGAATATCCGCCGGTGAATTCCATCCCTCTGCCGCGCAGGGACCTGGTGGACCGTAAAAGATATTTCTGCGTATGGACCCACAGTGAGACAAGGAGCCTGCCTACTCTTTTTCCCCGGGTTGCCTCCATGCGTACGTCCCTGGGATGCGTGTTTACCTGTTCTTTTTGCGTCATCCATCACCTGATGGGGGGAAAATACCTCCAGCGTTCGCCGGAAGACGTGGTGCGGGAGATCTCGGGGATACAAGAAGAGCATATCTATTTCGTAGACGACGAGATGTTCCTGAATATCCCGCGGGTAACCCGGATCGCCGGGCTTTTAAAGGAACAGGGTATACGCAAACGCTACATCAGCTGGGCGCGCAGCGATACCATTGTCAAGCATCCGGAGGTTTTTGAATTATGGAAGAGCGTGGGACTGGATGTGGTATACGTTGGGCTGGAATCGGTCGATGAGTCCCGCCTGGCGGAGTATTCCAAACGGACATCGGTTGAGATCAATCGCCGGGCGGTTCAGATCCTTAAAAGCTTGAACATCATGCTGCACGCGGCTTATATCGTGCATCCGGATTTTACCGCCGGTGATTTCCGCCGGCTGGAAGAGGAGATCAGAGCTATAACTCCGGCTGAAATCACCTTTACGGTATTGTCTCCCTCCCCGGGGACGCGTTTCTGGCAGGACAACAAGCAGCGTTTCATCTGCGATCCGTACCGGTATTACGATTGTATGCACACCATACTTCCCGCTTTTTTGCCTCTGCGGAGGTTCTATCGGCATTTCGGACGGCTGACCAGCCTGGCTTTGCGCGCCAATCCCCTGCGGGTGAACAGAATACGGGTTCCTTTCACGGATTTCGTGCGCGCTGTCGCCGGGGGGACGCGCTATATATTTTCATTATATACGATTTATAAGGACTACCGGAAACCATGAATATTGTTTCGTGTATCCGCCGGGAGAACCGCGCGCGGACCGGTCATCCCGCCCTCATCGAAAATTCGCGGCAGGTGACCTACGGAGAACTTTTTTCCCGGGCAGGCGTTATCGCGGCACAGCTTGCCGCGGCCGGATTGCGCAGGCACGACCGTATCGCTTTTCAGTGTCCCGGAGGCATCGAGTATATAATTTATTCTCTGGCGGTGCTGGAGACGGGAGGAGTGATCGTTCCTGTTCCGCACAATTCGTCTCAGGATGAGGTCCGGGATATATGCGGGAAGATCGGGGTCAACGGTTTCATTACTTCTCGAAAAGACGGCGAGGCCCAGCCGTTCACCTTTCAACCGTGCCTGCCTTCGAAGGAACCTCCGGAGGAATATTTTCGACTGGATCCGGCTTTTATCCGTTTTTCTTCCGGGACGACCGGGGCTTCCAAGGGAGTCGTGCTTTCGCATCAATCTATCATCGAACGCACCGATGCCGCGGATGAATTCCTGAAGATCGGGGAGACGGATGTGATCGTGTGGGTGCTTCCCATGGCGTATCATTTTGTGGTTACCATACTTCTGTTCCTGCGCCGCGGCGCGACTATCGTTGTTTGTGAAGATAATTTCCCCGATTCATTTCTTGAAGCCGTGCGTTTTCACCGTCCGACCTTTTTCTACGCTTCGCCGTTCCATTACGACGCGCTCATCAGCTCCGGATTGGGAAAAGAGGCGTTTTCCCGCGCCCGGCTGATCATATCCACGGCCATGTCCGCGCCCCCTGAAGTTTCCCGGCGATTTCATGAGATTTGCGGGAAGGAGCTTTCACAGGCCTACGGGATCATTGAAGCGGGTTTGCCGTTCGTAAACGCGGACCCGCATCCGGGCACGCGCGCGTCAGTGGGAAAAGCGGGACGGGCATACGAAGTTTCGGTGCGGGATCCCGATGAATCCGGAACGGGACAGATATGGATACGGGGAAAAGGGATGTTCGACGCCTATTATGATCCGTGGCAGGCGCGCTCCGCCTGTTGTCCCGGCGGCTGGTTTCATACCGGGGATTTGGGGCGGTTGGACGCAGAAGGATACTTGTTCATCCGCGGACGGCAGGACAACGTGATAAATTTTTGCGGAATGAAAGTATTCCCGGAAGAAGTTGAAGAAGTGATCAATCGCTATCCCGGGATTGCCGGATCACGGGTGTATGCGCGGCCGCATGAGCTTTACGGCCGGATGCCCTGCGCCGATATCATGCCGCGCGGAACGGAGACGGTCGATATTGCCCGCTTAAGGCGTTTCTGCTACCGGCATCTGGCCGTCTACAAAGTCCCCAAAGATTTCCGGATGGTCTTAGATATCCCCAAAACAGCAAGCGGGAAGATAAGACGGGGCAGTTTGTAACGTTTGGCTATAGACAAAAAAGGGATGAGCTTGAAATTGATTTGTGGTTGTGGTACAATAAGGAAAATTTCAAGAGGCGCCGAATTCTATGCGGAATACGAGCAACATGCAGATACAGATATGCAACAACCTTCCCGACCCCGCGCTTTTTATCGATCCGCGCACCTGCCTTGTCACGAACGTCAACAGCGCGTACGTGAAAAAATTCAGAGCTTCCCGGAAAGATGTTATCGGCAAAAAATGCTACGAGGTTATCCACCGGAGGACTGCGCGTTGTAACGGGGGGTCACAGCCGTGCATTATTTCCAAAGTTTTGCGCGTTAAAAAGATTGTATCCGAGGACCATATCCACTACGGCCGGAACAATAAACCGTGTGAAGTCAAAGTCACCGCGAGCCTGCTGCGCGGCGTTCCCGGAGGGGATACGGTTTTTGTCATTATTCGTCCTACATATTTTTCTGCCGGAGCCGGGGCCGCGGAGCGGGATAATAAAAAATATATCAGCGAGCTGAAAAATCTTGTTTTCAAGGACCATCTCACCGGCGTCTATAACAATTATTATTTTCTCGACCGCCTGCGTTCGGAAGTGTCCCGTTCCAAAAGATACGGATTTCCTTTGTCCCTGGCAAAAATCGATATCGATTATTTTGCATCCATCAATGAGACCTACGGGAGGAAGGCGGGTGATCGGCTGCTTGTTGGGTTCGCCTCTTTTCTAAAACATCTGCTTCGTGAGAGCGACGTTTTGAGCCGGTGCGGCGGAGAAGAATTCAGTATTATAATGACTCATACCGATAAGATAGGGGCCGCCCTGGCGGCTAACCGGATGATCAGCCGGTTGAACGAACAAACTTTTAAAACCGAAGGCGCGGCCATCAAGCTCAAAGTCAGTATAGGCGTGGTTTCTCTTTCCGCGGATCCGTCTTGCGATGACCCGGATAAACTTTTGAGCGCCGTGGATAAGGCGCTGGAACGGGCTAAGGGCTCCGGCGGAAAC
>JAQTZX010000128.1 GCA_028687525.1 Candidatus Omnitrophota bacterium | reverse complement strand
CCGTGCGTGACTACCACGGATGTTTTATTCCTGCCGAGAGAAACGATCTTTCTGAACGCCTTCAGCACCCTTTTTTGGAAATCCCGCGGATGTTCCCCCCGCGGGATCATTGTCTCAAACGGAGTTTCCATGAAACTCCCGCCTATCACGGGATATTTCCTCATAATCTGCGCGTACCGTAATCCTTCGAATATCCCGAAGCTCATTTCCCTTAATTCCGGCATTTGTTTTAAAACCACGCCGTCAAACATGATCCGGGCAGTCTGTACCGCGCGCGCAAGGTCGCTGCAGTAAACCCGGTGAACCTTTATCTTTCGCAGCTTTACCCGCAGTTTTTTTACTTGAGATACCCCTGTGCGGTCAAGCGCGATATCCGAATCGCCCATATATCTTTTTTCAGCGTTCCAGCCGGTCTGTCCGTGCCTTATGAGGATTATAGTCGTCTGCATCGTTCTCTGGAAACCGGGACTACAAATGGTTTACCGGTAAAAGGATTTTTATTTACCACCACTACTGTCTTATAGACAGCCTCGATGTTTTGATACGAAAGGACTTCTTCGGGACGGCCGTCTTTGAATATCCCGCCTTCATTCAAAAGTATGATCCGCCCGCAATATTCCGCGGCAAGATTCAAATCATGAAGCACCATCACAATGGTCAAACCATTACGAAGATTAAGGCTATGCAAAAGGTCCAATATCTGTATCTGGTGTCCTATATCCAGATGGGCCGTGGGTTCATCCAGGAACAAAAGCAGAGGTTCCTGGGCCAGCGCCCGGGAAACAATAACCCGCTGGCGCTCGCCTGAACTTAATTCATCGATAAGTTTATTCTTCAGAGAGAAAACATCGGTCAAGGCAAGCGCCTGCTCGGCTATTTCAATATCCCTTTTAGTCTCCATCTGCAGTCTTCCCAAATGAGGGATCCTGCCCATCAAAGTTATTTCCATCACGCTGAACGGAAAGTAAATATGCGTGTCTTGTGAAACAAAAGCCGTTTTCCTGGCGAAAGCTCTCTGGTCCATACCCCGGATATCTTCTCCCAAAAGTAAAATACTTCCCCGGGAAGGAGTCAATATCCGGCTAAGCAGTTTTAAAAGAGTGGATTTACCCGAACCGTTCGGCCCGATGATCCCCAGAAATTCCCCCTTATGAACCTCGAGGGAAAAATCTTTTATCACCGGAATACCGGTATATCCCCCCCAGATATTACGCACGCTTAAAATTCCCATTATTTCCCTTCACTTTACACTTAAACACTTACAAACTTACACACTACGTAACCCTCTGCCTTTTCCTCATCAAAATAACAAACACCGGCGCGCCCAAACAAGCCGTAATCACCCCGATCGGAATCTCAAAAGGAGCGTACACCGTGCGGGACAGCAGATCGCAAACAATCATGAATACCGCTCCCAGCAGACAGGAAGCCGGAAGAAGAGTACGATGGTCGGGCCCCACCCACAAACGGGTAATATGCGGAAGGATCAAACCCGTGAAACCAATCACCCCCGAAACGCAGACCAAACCGGCGGTTATAAGAGACGTCAGGAAAAATATCACTTTTTTGACCTTCTCTATCTTTATACCCAAATGAAGGGCATCTTCTTCCCCTATACTGACGGCGTTGAGATCTTGGGAAAAAACATATACGCCCGCCATCGCCGGAGTAACGAGAGCCGCAACGATAAAAAACAACTTAACATCATACATCTGCAGGCTTCCCCACAGCCACCAGACCACCCCATGCAAAGCCTCGTCGGGAGATACCGAAACCAGAAAAGCGATCACCGCCGAACACAGCAGGGACACGATCACGCCGGAAAGTATAAAAGATTCCACGGGGACCCTGTTACCCCGCTTTGAGAGGTAATAAACGAAAAACATGCTCACCAGGGCGCCAAGGAATGAAACCGCGGGAAGGAATATTGAAGACAATCCGGCGATTATGGCGATCACCGCTCCCAATCCCGCCCCGCTGGAAGTCCCCAGTAAATACGGTTCGGCAAGCGGATTTCGCAATATCGCCTGCAAAGCGGCCCCGGAAACCGCCAGTCCGCTGCCGGTAAGAGCTGCCAGCAACACGCGCAGTAATCTCAAAGACAGGATTTTCCTGTTCTCGTCGAGAAAAAGTTCATTCAGCGGAATATGCACGGGCCCGTTCAAAACCGCGAAAGCAGCCGAGATACACAATAAAAATGCCAGCAGTAATAACTTTCCCGCCCGATGTTTTTCCATAGCGAATTCCGGATTACGGATACAACCGTTTATAAATTTCCCGCACTCCCAATGCCGCGCGGGGTCCGGGACGAAGAAGCAAATTCGCGTCGATATCGTTATACACGCGTTTATTCCTGACCGCGGAAACATGCTCCCAGCCAAAACGCCGTCCGGCCTTCTGCAAAGATCCGGCATTGTCCATATACATCAGAAATATGCATTCCGGGTCGCGCTTGATAACCTGCTCCGCGCTGAAATAACAATACGGCCTCACCGTATCATAAGCGATATTTTCCCCGCCGGCCAGCCTCAATAACTCATCCAGATACGCCCCTTTGCCGGCAGTCATCAAAGGGCTATGCCAGATCTCTACAAAAACCCGGGGTTTCTTCCCGGACGGCGTGTTTTTCAGGAGAGATTCCACTCTTTCAATCTCTTCAGACATGCCTCGGATGATATTTTCCGCTTCCCTCTCTCTGCCGGTACAACGCCCGATTTCACGGATAGAAACATATAATTCATCCATTGAAACAGGATCATTCACCGATACGTTCATTCCTAACCGGCGCAATTCCCTGACCGTGCCGCTCTGTTCAAGCCCGGCGCAAAAAATGATATCGGGCTTTAAGAAAATGATCTTTTCCATATTCGGATTGCTGAAAGAACCCGCCTTCTCTTTGAAACGGGCTTTTTCAGGATAATCACAGACAGAACTGACGGCCACGATCTCTTCATCAAGCCCTAAAGCGAACAGTATCTCGGTCGTTGCCGGGGAAAGTGAAATGACCCGCAAAGACCCGGCCCGCGCGGCGGCGTCCCCCGCGAATAACAGCGTAGAAACAACCACTGCGCATACCGTTATCTGTGATAATCTTTGGTCGACTTTCATACAAACTTAATTTTTCAGCGGAACGTTCCCTCGCATGAACATCCCGAAAAAAAATCGAAACGCTTTTCGGGATATGCTCGGGATTTATTCGCAGACGGCCTTCGGCCTATGACTTATGTTCGCTCACTTTGTTCGCTCCATAAGTCATCTGCTCATAAAAAAACCCGCCATGACATTTGTTGGCGGGTTGCACCCAGGTTTAATACTTAACCCTTCCACGAGGAATTCCTCAAATATACAGGCAGGTCTTCTGACTTAGAGTTCTGCCTACTCTTCCTTGCCTTCCCATCCCAAAAGCCGGGACAGTGGCGCGTTTCCGGAATTTCGTCCCTCTTTACAGCGGCGGGACCGTATCCGCTTACGCCTTGCGGGCTCACGGATTTCCCTTAACCTATATATTCCAGATTATATTCCAACACTGAAACTTCAACTATATCGGTTGTACTACCACAAATTAATTTTGTCAAGCATAAAAAAAAGGAATCGCGCGAAAAAATGGGGACGGTTCTATTTTTTGTTCTCGAGCGCGAGTCTAACAAAAAATAGAACCGTCCCCATTTTTTTCAAGAAATCCCCTTTTCCGGCGGGAATAATCTAAAATTCTATCCCGCGGCGGGCTTTAACGCCTTTGCGGTAATAATGCCTGACTTCCCTTATATCACTTATCAGGTCGGCCTTCCGGAGGATACGCGGGTGGGCATGTCGCCCGGAAAGGACCAATTCAATCCCCGGGGGAGTACTTTCAATGAGAGAAATAACCTCTTCCACATCCAAAAGCCCCAGTCGCACCGCGACATGTATTTCATCCAGGATCACCATCCGGTAACATCCCCGGATGATAACCTCCCGTGCCCTGCGCAATCCCGATTCCGCCGCTTTCATATCGCAGGGTTTTATTTTCTTTTTGATAAAACACCCGCTCCCGAATTGCTCAAGAGTAATATTCTTTATTTTCTTCAAAGCGATCAGTTCCCCGCACGGGGTATTCTTGACAAACTGGCAAAAAAATACCTTAAAGCCCGCTCCTGCCGCGCGTATGGCCAGTCCCAAACAAGCAGTTGTCTTTCCCTTCCCATTACCGGTATAAATTTGTATCATAGGATAAATTTTGTGCGTAATATCCGCAGGTTCGAACATCCGTTCGCCGCTACCGCGGTCTTCCGCTGTATTTGCCTATAAGAGGAACAAACACGCATCCGCACAACTGATTGTATTTCAAGACACCGCCTTTTTTTTCCACAACAGTCAACACCTGGCTATAATTATCACCCAGCGGCAAAATAAGTTTGCCGCCGTCACACAGCTGTTCCGCTAAAGGCGCCGGGATATCCGCGGAAGCGGCGGTAACGATGATCCGGTCAAAAGGAGCTTCCTCTTTCCATCCTATCGTCCCGTCGTCATTCTTAATGTGGATATTTCCATATGCTAATTCTTCCAGGAGTACCTTTTT
>JAQTZX010000127.1 GCA_028687525.1 Candidatus Omnitrophota bacterium | reverse complement strand
TATACAGCTTCAAGCGGTCTTTGCGCACGAGCGACGGCTGGAAATTTATCTATTCTTTGGAAAGCGAAAAACGGGAATTGTATAATCTTAATATCGATCCTCTTGAAACGCGGAATCTGTCCGAAACAGAACCACAGAAGGCCCTGGAACTGGAAAAGGAACTTTTGCGCTGGCGCGTATCTTTCCCGGACGGTAAATAAATCAGTGTGTTTCAGGGGTCCCGATGGTATAATGATATTATATGTATATGGATGATTCGGAATTGCTTCATGCCTGTATCCGGGGAGATAAACAAGCCTGGAATATTTTCGTCGATACCTATTCCCGCCTCATATATAATTATATATACAGTACTTTCAAGGCCAGGGGGAGGAATCTCCCGGATGAAGACCGGTTGTCCGATATTTTTCAGGAGATATTCTTGTCGTTGATCAAGGGTAATTTCCGGAAACTCAGGTCTTTTCGCGGCCGGAACGGGTGTACACTGGCAAGCTGGCTGCGGCAGGTGGTTATCAATGCCACGCTTGATTATATGCGCAAGGAGCGTCTTATCATCCCTTTGCATGAATTGTCGCCTGAGGATGAAAATTCTCTGGCCCGGATGCTGGAGGAAGGATTCCCCGGGTTTACGGATAAAGCGGTTTTAAAAGAGAAGTTTTCGGGATTGACAGATTGTATACAGGGTTTGGAAACAGACGAAAAGTATTTTCTCGGGATGCACCTGGATATGGGGCTCTCTCTGGAGGAACTGCGGGAGTATTTCAAGCTTACCCGCGGGGCAATAGACATGCGCAAGGCCCGGATCGTTGACCGGCTGAAAGAGTGTTTTAAGAGCAAGGGATTCATAGTGTAAAGTGTTTAAGTGTAAAGTTTGTCCCGCCCCGCAGGTATATTCTGGGCGGGATAAGTGTGTAAGTGTAAAGGAAATGTTCTTCTTACACACGAAAAAGTCTTTAAAGGCGGGTGTTTATGGACGACCGGAAGTTAGATAAACTCATAGCGGCGGTATACGGTAAATGGAAGGATTCCCGGCAAAAAGAGGTTTCCACCCATTTGGATGAGGAGTCACTGGCGTTGTTTCTTGAAGATAAGTTGTCTTTTTCTGAGAGCGATAAGATCAGAGGGCACGCGATTAAATGCCGGCAGTGCGCCGAACTGATCGCAACGCAGGTGCGCAGCAGCATAGGCGAGGAACGTGAGTTTTCTCCGGCTTTGGTCGAGAAGGTTAAAAACGGTATTGTACAGGAAATGGGGAATTATTTCCTGGAGATCGCGCTCAAGATAAAGGGACAGGCGTTGGAAATACTGCATACGACAGGCGATGTCCTGGTGGGCCGGGAATTCGTGCCGGCGGCCGTTTTGCGCGGCCGTTCCATCAAAGATTTTCACCGGGAAGTTATTGTTCTTAAGGATTTTAAAGATATCCGCGTTGAGATCAAGATCGAAAGCGGGAACGGCGGGGTTTTTGGCGCCATCTTGGTGGTCAGGGAAAAAAATACACAGGCGGTAATCAAAGACGCGCGGGCCGTACTTTTGAAGGAAGAAGCGGAACTGGAATCGTATGCCTGCGATTCCGGTAAGGTTTGTTTTGAACATGTTCCGTTAGGCGCGTATTGTGTTGAAGTAGTGTATAATGGCGAGAAGTCCGCTTCTATCGTGCTGGAAATAACCGGATAAAGACTTTTTTATGTTTCAAGAACAGAATGCTCTTGTCCTGGAAATTTTGAAATACGGCAAGGGTCTTAAAATGGGCATCTTTGAACAGAAAGATGCCGCTCTTACCGTCAGGCATTACAGTCAGTGCGCGGTTTCTTTCAGCCACATCGAAAAACTCTGCCTGGAATTAACCCTCCTCTTGAACAGCGCCAACAAAAAAGGACTCCTTGAAAACGATTCTTTTATAAGTCTGAAGAAGATCGGGCAGCTTCTGTGGAGCGGTTTATTGACCGGGCAGGTGAAGGAGCGCCTGCGGATTTTTCAGAATCGTGATCTCATCCTTTCTCTTGACGAGGAATTGATCGATATTCCCTGGGAGCTTCTTTTTGACGGTCGTGAATTCCTATCTCTCGGTTTCAATCTGGGGCGCCAGGTACGGACAAAACAGCGGCCGCATAACGCGGAATACCGCGGGTTGTCGGCCCGTCCGAAAATGCTCATCCTGGTAAATCCCACCAATGACCTCAAGTCGGCATATCTGGAAGGACTGCATATAAAGCGCCGGCTGGAAACGCAGCGCAAACGGCTTTCGGTAGATTTTAAATCCACGCAGGTTGATACTTTGTATATCAAAAAAAACCTGCGTGATTATGATATAGTGCATTATGCCGGACACTGTGAATATGACCAGGATAATCCCCGGAACAGCGGATGGGTGTTGAATGACGGGAAGTTTACCGTTCAGGATATCACGGTTATGGGGGAGACAATGCCGCTGCCTTCCATTATATTTTCCAATGCCTGCCAGTCCGCGGGAGGGGTATCGGGCGCGCTTCATCCGGATTACCAGAAAAAGGCGTATAATCTGGCGGCGGCTTTTCTGTTGTCCGGAGTCAGGCATTATATCGGGACCGTGCGAAGGATCGAGGATGAGGTAAGTTCCACTTTCGCGAAGGAATTTTATTCACTGCTCCTGAAGGGCAGGACGGTCGGGGAATGCATGAGGTCGAGCCGCGCCAGGCTCATCCGGGAATACGGGGAGCATTCGATCTTATGGGCGGGATATCTGTTGTACGGCACCCCTAACCTGGTTTTGTTCCGGCCCCGGATTAGCCATCGCCGGATTTCGGCGAAACTGAATTTCACGAGATGGAAAAGGCCTCTGGCGGCTGCCGCGGCAGGCATGTTTATTTTTATTTTTTTCCTGCTTGTATCCATGTGGCTTCCGTCTTTAAATCCCGGGGCGTATTATTTATTCCGGGAATCCCGGGATCTGTTCCGGGATGGGAAGAATCGCGAGGCTCTTTTAACCGGCCGGATGCTTATAGGCAAAGAGCCGGATTTTCTGCCGGAGTATCCGGTATTGGCCGGGGCATCCCGGCGCATGGGCAGGAGCGGGGATGCATTAAAATATTATTTTGAATACGCTTTTTTCAGCCAGCGGAAAAAGAACAATAAAAGCCTGGCGGACGCTTATATCAATATAGGATGGTTGTATCACCAGCAGGGCGAATCTGAAAAGGCGAAAGATTTTTATGAGCGGGCACTCTCCCTGGCTCATGAGCACGCTGACCGTCTTCATGAGGCGCAGGCGATGAGAAAGATTGCGGTCTGGCATATGGACCGGGATGAGAATGATGAAGCATTGGTATTGTTGACCAAAAGTTCGGAAATCAACCGTACCCGGGCGCGTTCTAAAGAGCACGCCTATAATCTGGCCTGTGATTATTTTGACACGGGGTTGGTGTTTTTCAATAAAGATGATCCCGGGACAGCGCGCGAGTTTTATGAAAAAAGCCTGAGACAATTCCAGGCGTTGAAGCTTAAGAGCGAGTTAAGCGATTGTTACTACAACATAGGCGAGATATATCTTTTCGAAAAACAGTATGAAAGGGCCCTGGAGTATTATATGAAGGGTTTTGAGGTCGATTCCGCCCAGGATAATAAACCTAACATTGCCGGAGGCTACGGTATGATCGGGGAATTGTATATGGAGATGGGGAATACGGAAAAGGCGGAGGAATTTTTTAATAAGGGAGTAGAGATCAGCAGGGAAATCCATTTGCCGTTGGAACTCGCCTCCGCGTATCGTAATTTGGGCGTCATATACAAGCAGAGAGGACGGATCAACAGGGCCCGTGAATATTTTCGCTTCGCGCAGGAGATTTACTACCCGGTGAACAGATCCGAATATGAGAAGATCAAGAAAGAGTTTTTTGAACTGACCCCGCCGGAATATTAAAAATTTTCATGCATTCGAGGCCCAAAAACCGCACCCTTTAGGGGTCGGATGAATAATGGATGTTGAGTATAGTGTTTTATAAAACCATGGGCTTTTAGCCTGTGGAGTTTCATTCATACCGCAATAATCGGTCGGGGACAGTTTTAATGTAACCTGTTGTCATCACAGTGTTAAGAGGAAACGGCCGGGGGTATATTTGTTTGCAGTATAATGTAATTTTTTGCTTAATTTTGTGATCACAGTGCATATTAATTCATCAACATAGATTGGTAAGCATAAAAATTATAAAATATATATTGACAAGTAAGTTCGAGTAAGTATAATTAATAAAGAGTAAGTTACGAGTAGTTAAACACAAAATATAAATGATGAAATTAATTCAAAGCACAAATGTCAGATATTAAAACCGTGTTTTGGATTTTGTCATTTTACATCAAGGTTATCTAAAGAGGCAGGCAGAAAGCATGGTTCCTGTGACACTGATGACTATCGACGATATCGCGGCATATTTGAAGGTGAGCCGCAGGACTATTTATGACTGGCTTAAACATCACAAGATCCCCGCGGTGAAGATCGTCGGGCAGTGGCGTTTTCAAAAAGAAAAGATCGACAGATGGATGGAGAACTTAACGCAATGATTATTATGAAAAAGGAGTCCCCATGTATTTTAAAAAAT
>JAQTZX010000126.1 GCA_028687525.1 Candidatus Omnitrophota bacterium | reverse complement strand
AAATCCGGTTTCAGTTTCTTCATTCGTCCCGGCACTGTTGGTAAACAGTTTTATCCTTGACGGAATGAAGATCAGGTATGTTGATCAATCCGTGGAACCCGTTATCGAGCTTGAATGCCGGGATATCCGGTTTGCGGTCCGGGATTTTTCTCCGGATCGTCCGTTCCGTATATCCATGAGAGCGTCTTTTACCGGCAGTTCTCCCAATGTTACCTTTGAAGGCACGGGAACGGTAAATACGTCCCGGGGGAGTTTTTTGCTCAAAGATTCGAAATTAAACATAGATCTGTCTTTATTGTCCATAGAGGAACTGCGCCGTTCGATACCGCAGCTTAAAGAGATTTCTTTGCCCGGACAGCTGAAAGGGAAGATAAAAATAAACGTTGAACAATTGAGCGCCGGACCGTCCGGGCTTGTTTCTCTGAAAGCCGACGGGGCGTTAACTGAAGGAAGCGTGACGGTTAAAGAGCTTTCCGTTCCCCTGGATTCAATCCAGTCGAAATTCAGCCTTACTGAAACGGCGTTTGTGTTTGCCGATACTACTTTTTCACTGGGCAAAGGCGCAATTGCGTTTTCCGGAGAGGTCAGGGATTATCTTAAAACTCAAGCTTTTAAGTTTAAGACAAAACTTGACGGGATCGACCTTGCTCAGTGCCTGGATCAGTCTTCGTATTCTGTTAAAGTTCAAGGATTGGTATCAGGCGTGATTCAAGGGGATGGGAAAGGGTTTGATCCGAACGTGTTACCCGCTACTATGAACGCCGCCGGTAATCTGGAAATAAAAGAAGGACGTTTGGTTGATATGAATGTTTTTAAGATGGTTTTGGACAAACTTGCTTTTATTCCGGATTTGAGCGGTATTCTGGAAGCGAATCTACCCGGACAGTACAAGGAAAAACTGAAACAGAAGGATACGATGATTACTTCCCTGAAGTTGAATGCTTCTCTTTCCAATGGATCAATAAACATACAGCCGATTGCGATGGAGGCGGAGGGATTTTTATTTGAGGGTACAGGAACGGTTGGTCTTGATCAGAATTATTATCTGAATGGTTCATTCGTGATTCTTCAGGATATGGCTTCCCGGATGGTTGAATCCGTTTCCGAGCTTAAGCTTTTACAGGATGAAACACAGCAGATACGCTTTCCTTTGAAAGTTTCCGGCAAAGGGAAGTCGGTTTCTTTTATCCCTGATGTGCAGGGATTGGGCGTTACGGTCATAAAAAATAAAGCTTCCGAAGAATTACAGAAAATCTTTGATAAAGTATTTAAGTAGCGTTCAGTGACTCCGTTTCCTTGCAGTTTGGGCTTATTTTGAAGTACATTCCCAAATTTAAAAAAAGCGGGTTACGACTTGATTTTTGGCCAAAATTTGGTATACTTATATATACATGCCGATAGGAATGCCTGGCTTCGCATACCCATCGTTAACAAGAATGTATGGGAGAAATTATCGTAATTCATCCGCCTTCGCGCAGAAACCCCGGTCTGGTAAAGGCGTGGGGCTCCATAACCCGGAGGAAAAATAAAAAATGAGAAAAGTATTTTGTGTATGTGTTGTATTTTTGATTTTTTTCGCCGGAAATGGCTTTGCGCAGACGGTCGGAGAGATCCAAAAGACCAACCGGGATATAGAGATGGAAAAAGCTATGCGCTCTATCCTGGAAAAAGAAAAGAAACCGGTGGAAATAGAAAAACCCGTTCTTCCTACGGAACCCGCCCTTGAAGGAGATTCGCAAATAAAAACTTTAGTAAAGAGGATTAGTGTTACGGGTGTCAGTCTCGTACCCCAGTATAAAATAGATGAGATAATCGCAATGTACCGGGGGAAGGAACTCACGGTTCGCGAGATGAAAGAGGTCGCGGACCGGATTACCGATATTTACCGGCAGAGAGGATTTATAACTTCGCGCGCGTATCTTCCTCCTCAAAAGATCGAAAATGGGGTTATGGAGATCAGGGTGGTGGAGGGAGTGACCGGGAGTGTCGAGATAACCGGAAATAAATTTTTCAATAATCTTTTGATAGAACGGAACCTGGGGTTGGTAAAAGGCGACCCGTTTAATTTCACAACACTGCAGGAAGGATTACGCAGGGTTAATGAACATCCCGACCGGCATGCCAAAGCGGTATTAGTACCGGGAAATGGCCCGGGCGAGACGGATGTTAAAGTTGAGGTAAAAGATTCTCTCCCCATGCATGTCGCGTTCGATTATGACAACTTCGGTTCCCGCCTGATAGACCGGAACCGTTTCCGGACTACCCTGATGCACAATAATTTTCTGGGGCATGGCGATATTTTTTCTTTTCAATACCAGCTTGGAGAAGGAGAGAACTACCGGTTGTTGGGAGCGCGGTATTTGTACCCGCTTAATGATACATTCACCGCCGGATTTCATGCTTTCCGCACCAAAGTCGACCTGCGGCGGGAAAGCGAAGATCTTCATTCCCGGGGCAAGAGCAGTTTATACAGCCTTTTCCTCAATCAGAATATCTTTGAGACCGAAAATACCAATATAGAGCTGAATTACGGTTTTGATTATAACGATATTTTTAATTTTCAGCTGGGGGATGAAATCAGCCGTGACCGTTTGCGTATGCTGCGGCTGGGGTTGGATATCGACGTGACCGATATTTACGGTAGAAATATCATCAATAACGACCTTAAGTTCGGCATTCCCGATATGTTCGGGGGCCTTGATTCGGTTGATGCCCGTGCTTCCCGTGACGGAGCCGGCGGCAAGTTTATAAAAGACGAGCTTTATCTGATGCGCCTGCAGAAAATGCCGGTAGAGTCGGTACTTTTGTGGAAAAATCATATTCAGATATCACCATATATTTTGCCGGCTTCAGAGCAGTTTCAACTCGGCGGTATCGCTAATGTTCGCGGTTACCCTCCCGCGGAGGCGGTAGGGGATGAAGGGTATTCCATGACCTGGGAATGGTCATTTCCGTTTTATTTCATTCCGCGCGATACAAAAGTCCCTTTTTCCCGTTCCAAGCTGTATGACGCCCTGCGGTTCGATTTTATCTACGATTGGGGCCATACTCATCTGCATCGTCCGTTAACGGGAGAAGAAAAACACAAAACTCTGCGTTCGGCCGGATTCGGCCTGCGGTTTTCCCTGCCGGAAAATTTCTCCTGCAGGATAGATTTTGCATGGCCGTTGGACAACATGCCTTCTGATAACGATCATATGCATCAGTGGATAGAAATATCCACTATTTTTTAAACTTTCATTCGAGGGCCGCGTTTTACAATTCCCGGAATCATATTTTCCCGGTACATATCGAATCCAGCTTGTTACCTTATTAACAATTTGTAAATATTTGTGAATATAGATATTACGATAAAACCATTTTTTGAAAGCGCTTTCACCGGTATCTTTAAAGCCTATTGAAAAAATATTTTTAAGTAGTATATTTAATATACTACACGTATTAAATGAGATCCGTTTAAAATGAGGAGAGAGTTATGAAAAAGAGTAAGTTTTTCGCGCTTTTGACTATTTTTTGTTATTTGCATTCTTTGGCGTTCGGCCTGCCGGCAGGAGAGCAGGTGGTTTCAGGAACCGCTGATTTTGACCGGTCCAATCCATCCGCGCTGACCATAACTACGCCTTCCGAGAAGCTGATAACCAATTATCAGGTTTTCGATATCGCGACAAACGAGGCCGTGCGTTTTGTCCAGCCTTCATCAGATTCGATTGCCCTGAACCGCGTGGTCAGCTCTGATGTTTCGGAGATATTCGGGGCTCTGAGCGCGAACGGAAGGATTTTTCTTATTAATCCCAACGGGGTTACCTTTGGTCCCGATTGCAGGATAGATACTCCCGGGATCGTGGCTTCTACCCTGGATATTTCAGACAGTGATTTTCTTTCCGGGAAATACAGTTTTTTTAAAACCGCGGGGAAAAACGGCTTGCTGTATAATCAGGCGGATCTGAAGGTTTCAAACGGCGGGTTCATTATCCTGCTGGCTCCGGGTATAGTTAACCAGGGGGCGATCAGCGCTCCGCTGGGTACGGTAGCCCTGGCCGGAGGCGATAAGGCGACCCTGTCTCTTGACGACATGAGCGATATCTCCGTGGTTATCGACGATGCGGTCCGCGAAGAAATGACCGGTCCTGACGGTAATGAACTGGATTCCGCCATACGGAACAACGGGGCCATTACCGCGGATGGGGGCAGGATAATTATTACTTCGGCAGTCCTGAACCATATTTTTAATTATGCCATCAATAACACCGGTATTATCGAGGCGCAGACGCTGGTGGATAAAAACGGTATCATTGAATTGGTCGCGCAGGGGGCGGCGATTTTGACCAGCGGGATAATTTCCGCGAATGCCCCGGAAGGCGGCAAGGCGGGATCGGTCAGTATCGTGTCCGATGAAGGCACGGCTGTTGCGGGTGGTTCATTGATCGAAGCCAAAGCCGAGGGGCAGTCCGGCACCGGCGGGACGATTTTTATCGATTCTACCGCGGGAGATACGATAGTAAGTGAAGGCGCGGTCATAGATGTTTCGGGGGGCGCGGCCGCGGGTGATGCCGGTTTTGCAGAAATAAGTGCGTCCGATGCAGTGGGGTTTTACGGTACCTTGAACGGTTTCGCGCAGG
>JAQTZX010000125.1:1532-4641 GCA_028687525.1 Candidatus Omnitrophota bacterium | reverse complement strand
GAAAAAATCTTTCCGGAAATATTGTAAAATAGGCAGTTCCACCTCCAGAGAATGTTCATATTCGTGGGCATGGGCGTCTTCTTCCAGATACCTGGAACCTGCCAGGATACCGCGCGCAAGTTCCGTATTCACCGTCAGATCCCCGAACGGTGTTCTCCATATACCTTCGGTCATGATACTGAAATGTTTCCCGTATCCGGTGTGATTCGGACCAAGAAGAATGACCGTCTCGGGTATGATGAGCGCTGAAGCGACTTCTACCGCTACCCTGCCGGAATAAACATAACCGGCATGCGGCATCATGCAGGCGATCGCTTCCCGCATTTCCGGCTTCCCGGGCAGAAACCGCTGGATCTGTTTCCGCAATCCCGGGGCTGAAGATGGATAGAATTGTCCGGCGACAACCGGATTACGCACCGGTGTTTTTTTCATACCATAACCTTTCCAGGTATTCCTTGCTCTTGCGTAACTCGTCTCCGGAAGCGGGCTGGTGAGCCTCGATTATGGCGATTGTTTCGTTATTTATGTACGGGGCCATTCGTTTAAAATCAAACTCACCGTTCACCGGCGCCTGGTGGTCGCGGCAGCCGATTATATTATGCGCATGTACCCCGATCATCGATCCGCCGTACCGGTTGATATATTCGTCGCGGGCGCAAAAACCAAGGTTCTCCATAAGCTGGGCATGTCCGGTATCGTGCCAGTAATGAATTTGAGAACCTTCAAAGGTTTCCAGTATAATCCCTATTTCGTCCAGAGACGGGATTTCCCGGTAATAAAACCGGGTCTCGATCCCCAAAAGTATATTTTTAACCCGTGCGTACGAATTAAGCGTATCGAGGCTTTTAAGAGAACTTTCGAAATACGGCTTGGCGTTCCGGCTTCGTTCGGCTGTAATTTCCCCCCTGATCCGCGAAAACGACAAGCTGTTTTTAAGCCCCTGCGCGTACAAGGCAATCAACTCTCCCGTGCGGGAAGGGATATCTACTCTGCCGCAATGAAGCACGACTGCATGAGCGTTCAACGAGGCCGCCGTGTCAATGGTCTTTTGGGTAAAACTGACGGCTTTCTGCCGTGTTGTCTCATCGGGGGAAGCAAGGGAGAAAAAATCGGGAAGAGCTTCTTCACGCTTCAGGCCATCGGGGATAGGACAAAAATTATGCAGGCTTACGACCTTTATCTGGTTTTTTTCCACCAGCTTTCTTACCGTCTCAACCATGGACGAAGTAAAATTGAAACTTAATTCAACTTCTTCAAAACCCAGGTCTTTGACTTCTTGGATAATCTTATTCGAGTCGGTATGCAAAGCAGCGTTCCAGGAGGTGGAAATCCCCAGGGTCATAGCTCTATTTTCTCCCGCGCTGTTTCTTTCTCTTGCGTTCGCTGGGCTTCTCGTAATGCTTCCTGTCCCGGACTTCCCGCAGAATCCCTTCTTGCTCGATCTGTCTTTTGAAACGCCGAAGCGCCGCTTCAAATGATTCGCCTTCTTTAATATCTACTTTTGACAATCTAATCACTCCTTTCTCTTTTAGGGTATAGGCAGGAATAAAACACGTTCCCAGCCGCTGAATCTCCGGCTGATTCTTCTGCCTTGAAATACAATCAACGCTGAACGATTCGTGTGAAGCGATTTTTCTTGAATTTAAAGGAGTACTATAGCATTAAATTATATGTCTGTCAATTATCTTTCAACGGCCGGCCCAACATATACGTTCCTTGAATACCGGTAAGGAGTACGGGCTTAATCGTATTTTCCAGACATTCTGTTGAAGCGGCCAGCACTTTTATGTAATTTTCAGCGTATCCTTCCCAAAAAACAGGATTTTGTTTCGACCTGTTTTCAAAAAGAACATACACTATTTTATCTATAAAACACTTCCGGAATTCCTTCGCGCAGGCTTCGGCGGTTTTTTTAAGCTTACCAATCCGCCTCTGCAGGGTATCCGGACCGGCTGTGCTCCCGAGTGTGAACGCGAAGGTGCCTTCCCGGGGGCTATAGGGAAAGATATGCGTGCGTAAAGGACGTATCTTTTCGATCAGGCCGACGGTGTTATTGAACTGGGCCTCTGTTTCTCCGGGGAAACCAACCAGTATATCGGTGGTAACCGCTGCCCCGGGTATGGAATCTGTAATTTCATCAACGATACGCAGATAATCCGACCTGCGGTATTTGCGCCGCATCAGGCGTAAAATATCATCGTCACCGCTTTGCATCGGGATATGCAGATGCGGGCACAGTTTCCGGGCCCCGTTCATCTGCGCAATAAGCGCGCCGGAAATATCGCTCGCCTCGATTGAACTGAGGCGCAGGCGTTTCAACCCCGGGATTTTTTCAAGGTCGTTGATAAGCACGGCAAGGGATAATCGCGGACTCAAATCTTTACCGTATGCCCCCAGGCAGATGCCGGTCAACACTATCTCCTGAAACCCTTTTTCGGATAAGATCAAGGCCTCTCGTATGATTGTTTTTATATCCCTGCTTCGTGATGGGCCGCGCACCGCCGGAACTTTACAGTATGAACAAAAATTATCACAGCCGTCCTGTATTTTTAAAAAAGCCCGCGTGCGATCCCGAAAATCGCTGATACCGTCGCCAAAAAAACGCTTCCCGATTATGTAGTCTATCCCTTTTATTCCCGAAAGCGCTGTTTCCTTTTTCTTTGCCAGACAGCCGGTTACGATTATCCTGCCGCGCGGGTTTGCATGTATAACGCGCCGTATCATATTCCGTGATTTACGGTCGGCGGAAGCAGTAACCGTGCACGTATTTATGATAGAGACCCCCGCCCGGACGCCGCTGCCGGCCTGCTTAAAACCGGCTTGTTGAAAACGTTCCCGTATGCATTGAGAATCGTATTGGTTAACTTTACAACCGAGAGTATGTATTTGAAAGGTTTTTTTCATGATAGCTCGATAATAAGGCCGCGAGAACGATGGCGGCAGTATCCACCCGAAGGACTGTTCCTCCAAGGGAAACCGGAAGGAAGCCCCGCTGCCGCGCGGCGGCAATTTCTGCCGGAGTGAAATCTCCTTCCGGGCCGATAAGAGCAACCGCTCTCCCCTGCAGACCCCCGTGCAGTATTTCGCCGATGCCGCGGATAGTTCCTTC
>JAQTZX010000125.1:0-1522 GCA_028687525.1 Candidatus Omnitrophota bacterium | reverse complement strand
GTTTCCGCGAGTACTTCCGCGAAATTAAGCACCGGGCCTATGGCCGGCAGTGTATTCCTTTTGCTTTGCTGGCTTGCCTGTACGGCGATCTTCTGCCAGCGGGAAAGTTTCAGCGTTTTTTTCTGCGGATCAAGCTTTACAATCACCCGCTCCGTAACCATGGGAATAATACGGTCCACGTCAAGCTGGGTAAGTTTGTCCACGATATCCTCCATCTTCGTCTGCTTGGGGATAGCGCAGGCTATGGTGATGGACGGCATCCGGCGGATGGGTGTTTTTTTTCTCCCGGTTAAGTTCACAGCCAGTCTTTCCTTATCAATTGACAATACCTTTCCCGAGTATTCGAATCCATTTTCATCAAAGAAAAAAATCTCATCGCGCGGCTTATAGCGCAAAACATCACGGATATGATGCACCTGTGTTATATCGGTGATATGAATGGCATTCCCTTTGATTTCACTGCTGCGGCAGAAGAATCTATGCATGGATTACAATCCTTTCAATATGAGCTGTATCCCCGTAAAAACGACGATCCCTCCGCTTAGAATGCCAAGCAGCCGTTTACGGGGGGCTATCCGGGGGATGAAACCGGTATAAACAGCAAGAATGAATAGCGGCGAAACTATCGTCCCCAGGCCGAAAGCAAGAATGAACATAAGCGCGGCCATCAATGTCGTGGCAGTAAGCGCTATTGAGACAAGAACCGAAAGCAGTGCCGCGCAGGGAACAATACCCATGATCACCCCGAACGCGATAATGTTCTTGGCGTCTTTCCGGAAAAAAAAACCGCGTACTTTAGCGCAAAACAAAGAATCGGGATTCTTATCTATGATAAGGAAGAAACCTATAAGGGCTATTATCAGGCCTCCCGTTATATACACCGGGCGGGCGATTAAATTCAAGAACCGGGCAATCAGGAACTGTCCCAGGAAATATACCGATATTCCCAGCACCAGATAAACACACAGGCGGCTCAGAGAAAACAATCCGTACGCCCGGATCGAATTCCTGATGTTCTTCTCGGTTCCTGCCAGGTACGAAATAAGTAAAGGGCCGCAGCCGGCTAAACAGGATCCGGATCCAAGGGTAAGGCCGAACATAAAAAAACCGAAGAGGAGATTTGTCATTACTGCGCCGTCATATTCTCAGAAAATACTGAAGCGGTAAAAATATAGAGTTCAGTTCCTTTGTCCTTCCATGCGCCGGGAGGCAGCCCGGCCTTATGCGCGCATAGAGAAGACAGAAATTCTTCTTTTGACCAGCCGGTTTCCTCAGCCACCTGAGGAAGATAAACCCCGCTGCGAAATCCTTTTTTAACCAATACTCCGTGTATTCCCATACGGATATTATCCGCCGAATCCGTCAGTTCCAACGGGGAAAGCGCGGAGATTTCGATTTCGATACCCGCCAGTTCCGGCAGTTTCACTGGAGGAAACCGGGGATCTCCGGTAGCCGCTTCCACCGCCATGTCACGGATAACCAGATACAACGGCCGGTCACCGATTAAATTACTGATGCATCC
>JAQTZX010000124.1 GCA_028687525.1 Candidatus Omnitrophota bacterium | reverse complement strand
GGTTTGGCGGAAGGTATCGCTATTTATGGTTTGATCATCGCCATCATGATATTAGGGAAAGTATAGGGTTTCGCGGCGAGTAGAAAGTAGAGAGCAGCGGGATGGAATTTTTCTGTATAGCGGATAAAGACAGCAGTCTTGGTTTTAAATTATCCGGGATTGAAACGCTTGAAGCAGTGACCAGGCAGGAAGCGCTGGAGGCTTTACGGGTGGCCGGCGCCACTGACGGCGTGGGGGTAATTATTATTACCAGCAGGGTCTATGCTTTTATTAAAGAAGAGGCTGATGAGATAAGTCATAAAAATCAATTCCCTCTTATCCTGGAGATTCCCTCCAGGGGCCAGACCGGGAAAGGGAAGTCCGCGGGTGATTTCCTGAAAGAACTTATCGGGGTCAGTGTATAAAATATGAATAAAGATACTCGGAATAAAATGACTGAAATCAACGCCGCTCAAATGTGCAAACGCATTGAGGCGGAATCGGATGCTCAGGCGCAGGATATCCTGTCGCGTGCGGGGAAAGAGGCCGCGCGCATACTGGAGGAAGCTCGAAAAGAGGCGGATACGAACAGGGAAGCCTTGTTGCGCGCGGCGGATAGAGCTTTGATCAAGATCAGGGAACGGATAGTTTCTTCCATCAATCTTGAAAAGAAAAAAGTGGTGATGGCGGAGAAAGATAAATTTGTGAAGTCGGTTCTGCAGTTGGTAAGGCAGGAGGCGGAATCTTTCCGGGAAAACAGGGAGTATCCCGTGTTTTTAAAAAAGGAGATTTCCTCCGGGATAGCCGTAATGGATAATTCTTCCGTGGAGATTTATTATTCTTTTCTGGATGATAAGCTTTTCACCGGCGGTTTCCGCAAAGAAATAGAGGATGCCTGCCGGGAGAAGATAAAAGGCGGCGTTTCTCTGCAGTTCATAAAAGCGGATTTTAAAGATATCGGTATTATTGTTCAATCAAAAGACGGGCGTTTGATTTCCGACAGAAGGTTTTTAGCGTTTCTAAAAACATCTTACGATGATATATACATGCGGCTCCTGAAGGAGGCGGGTTGAAATGGCTAAGATAGCGGGTAAAGTGTCCAGAGTTGTCGGCCCTCTGGTAGAGGTTGAAGAAGCCTCTTCTTTGAGAATGCTGGACATGGTGGAAGTCGGCGAAAACCATCTGGTGGGAGAAGTGGTTCGTTTGGTCAAGGAGAGAGCGTACTTGCAGGTATACGAGGATACGACTTCCTTGAGAGCCGGCGATTTCGTGTATACGCAGGGGTATCCTCTGTACGTCGAATTAGGGCCGGGGCTTATCGGGAAGATATACGACGGCATACAGCGGCCTTTGGATGTATTGCGGGAAAAAGAAGGTTGTTTTATAAATAGGGGCGTGCATGTCTCCGCTCTGGATAAGCAGAAAAAGTGGCATTTCCGGCCATTGCGCAAAGAAGGCGATTCTGTCAAGGCGGGAGAAATAGCCGGAGAGGTTCCGGAGACGCAGTTGATAAAACATAAGATCATGATCCCGCCGGGATTTGAAGGCAGGATACGCTGGATAGCCGGTGAAGGCGATTATACCGTGGAAGAAAAAATAGCGGTTCTGGAAAATGATGAGGGTATACAGAGGCAAGTAAGCATGTATCAGAAATGGCCGGTGCGCAAACCGCGCCCTTACCGGGAGAAACTCGGGATAACCGAACCGTTGATCACCGGACAGCGGGTTATCGACACGCTTTTCCCCGTCGGAAAAGGAGGGTGTGTCGCGGTTCCCGGAGGGTTCGGGACCGGCAAGACCGTTATTCAGCATCAGGTTGCCAAGTGGAGCGACGCGGATATCGTGGTATTTGTGGGATGCGGAGAACGCGGCAACGAGATGACCGACGTATTGCTGACTTTCCCGAAACTTATCGATCCGCGCACACAGCGGCCGCTTATGGAGAGGACCATTTTCATAGCCAATACTTCCAATATGCCTGTTGCGGCGCGCGAAGCGAGTATTTATACCGGCATCACCATGGCCGAATACTACCGGGATATGGGATATACCGTTGCCTTGATGGCGGATTCGACTTCGCGCTGGGCGGAGGCACTGCGGGAATTATCCGGGAGATTGGAAGAAATGCCGCTGGAGGAAGGGTTTCCCGCGTATCTCGCTTCGCGGCTGGCGGAGTTTTATGAACGCGCGGGCAGGATAAAAACCCTGGGAGGAACGGAAGGATCGATCACGGTCATTTCTTCGGTTTCCCCTCCGGGAGGAGATTTTTCCGAACCGGTCACAGCCCACACCAAAAGGTTCATCAGATGTTTTTGGGCATTGGACCGGGATCTGGCCAACGCCCGACATTATCCGTCCATAAGCTGGATCGAGAGTTATTCGGAGTATATTGACGATATAAAGGAATGGTGGCATAAAGAGGTGGATGAAGAATGGCTCTCGTTGCGTTATTCGATCATCGAACTTTTGCAGAAAGAACAGCGTTTACAGCAGGTGGTGAAGCTGGTGGGCGCGTCCGTGCTTCCTGTCCGCCAAAGGCTGATTTTGGAAACCTGCACGATTTTCAAGAATGCTTTTCTTCAGCAGTTCGCTTTTGATAAAGTCGATACTTTTTCTTCGCCGCGTAAACAATTCCTCATGCTTAAAGCTATCGTTACTTTCTATCGCAAAGGAGAGGTTTTGGTAAAGAAAGGTATTAATACGTCGGAATTAAAAGCCCTGCCGGTGTATCAGGACCTCTTGCGCATGAGGATGAAATATCCGGAGAGCGAGCTTGATAAATTGGAGGAAATGGTAAAAAAAACAGAGTCATCTTTGGGTGAGCTTGATTATTAGAGGGATACTATATGAAAGATTACGTATTGCGCGAGTATGTGGGGTTGGAGGAGGTTGTGGGCCCGATCTTTGTGATACGCAACATCCATAATATCGGCTACAACGAACTTGTAGAGGTGGTGGATGAAGACGGCAACCTTAGGCTGGGAATTACTTTGGAAGTGGGAAAGGGGTATGCTGTAGTCGAGGTCCTCAAAGGTACCAGCGGTATGTCTTTTAAGAATTGCCGGGTGCGTTTCAAGGAAAAACCCCTGCTTATCGGCGTATCGGATGACTTGTTAGGAAGGGTTTTTGACGGCATCGGGAATCCTCTGGACGGTATGCCCAAACCGTTCTATGAAGAACAGGTGGATATTAACGGCAGGGCCATCAATCCTACCTCAAGAGATTATCCGAGGAATATCATTGAGACCGGGATTTCCGCCATAGACGTTATGAATACCCTGGTACGGGGGCAGAAACTGCCTATTTTTTCCGGCAGCGGCCTTCCTCATGATCTTATCGGTACGCAAATCGCACGGCAGGCGCAGGTTAAAGGTGAGGGATTCTGCGTTGTTTTCGTGGCCATGGGTGTCAAATACGATACTGCCCGTTATTTTATCCGCAGTTTCGAGGAATCGGGGGTACTGGAAAGGGTTTGCATGTTCCTTAGCCTGGCGGACAGCCCGTCTATAGAACGTTTGTTTACTCCGCGCCTTGCTTTAAGCTGCGCGGAATTCCTGGCATTTAAAAAGAACCGGCACGTCCTGGTGATCATGTCCGACATGTCCAATTATTGCGAGGCACTGCGGGAAGTATCCACCATCAGGGGTGAAATACCCGCGCGAAAAGGGTATCCGGGATACCTGTACAGCGATCTTGCCAGTTTGTACGAACGGGCGGGAATGCTCAAGGGAGTTAATGGTTCGATCACCCAGCTTCCCATTTTGACCATGCCTAACGACGATATTACCCATCCTATTCCCGATCTGACCGGATATATCACCGAAGGGCAGATCGTTCTGGAACGGGAGATGTTCGGCAGGGGTATCTATCCGCCGATCGCCGGGCTTCCGTCATTGTCGCGCTTGATGAAAGATAATATCGGAGAAGGGATGACACGGGCCGACCATCCCGCCCTGGCTTCCCAGCTTTTCGCCTGTTATGCCAAAGTGAAGGATACTCGTTCGCTCGCCGCTATTATAGGCGAAGAAGAACTGACTCCCTTGGATCATCTTTATCTGAAATTCGGGGAGGATTTCGAACGGAAATTCCTCTGCCAGGATTACTACGAACGCCGCACTCTTGAAGAAGGCCTTGACCTGGGATGGGAAGTAATTTCTTTGCTTCCGAAAGACGAATTGACCAGGATCAAAGAAGAATATCTTAATGAATTCTATAAGCCTAAAAAATGAGAGTCAATATAGCCGCTACCAAGACCAATCTGCTTAACGTAAAAAGATCGTTTGAGATCACCCGGGAAGGGTATGAACTCCTGGATCAGAAACGCAAAATTCTCATGAGCGAATTATCCGCTATAATGCATATGGCGGATAAACTGCAGTCGGAGTTCGAAACGGCGCTTCAAAAAGGATACGCTATGCTGGATAAGGCGGTGGTGGTCATGGGCAGGAAAAAACTGGAAGAGGTTTCATTTTCCGTGAATATAAAAAGTGACATTTCGCTTTCCCAGAGGAAGATCATGGGGGTGGATATTCCCGTGGTGAGCCTGGTAATACTTGACCGTCCTCCGTATTACAGTCCGTATGATGTGAGCCTGTATGTGGAGGAAGTCAGGTTGAAATTCAAGGAGATACTCCAGATGCTGGCGCAGGTCGCGGAGAAGAGGGTTGCTTTA
>JAQTZX010000123.1 GCA_028687525.1 Candidatus Omnitrophota bacterium | reverse complement strand
TAGCCAAGACCGGGAAAGAACGCGTCGATGAAATGGAACGGGTGGTAAAATCCGATAACGAAGTTTCAACCATAGCCAAAGAATCCGCCGCTACCGCGGAGGAGGTCTCTTCCGCTACCGAGGAACAGACCGCTTCCATGCAGGAATTGTCCGCTTCTTCGCAGGAACTTTTGCGTTACGCCTCGGAATTGAAGCAGATGGTGGATAAGTTCAAAGTATAACCCGGCCCGCCGACCCGTTGTAATCGGGCTTGACAGAGAACCGTTTTTGTTTATAATAATAAGGAATTTGTCGTTTACGAATTCGTGAAAATAGGAGGGAAGGTATGAAGGCAGGTTTAATCGTGTGGATCCCGTTTCTGCTGGCGGTTACCGGATGTGCTACGACTAAACAGGTGACCGATTTAGAGACCCGGGTAGGCGCTTTGGAAAATAAGGTAACGACTGTCGAACAGAAACAGGTGGCGATAGAGTCGGAGAACTCTAAAATAGAGGAGGATTCCCAGGCGGTATCCGTTGGGGTCAGCGTTCACAAACCTCCGGCGGATTCCCTGACCAAGAAAGATATCCAACAGGCGTTGAAAAACGCGGGTTATTACACCGGTTCGATTGACGGTAAGTTCGGCAAAAATACCAGGAAAGCGATAAGGGCTTTCCAGAGAGCGAATGGATTAGCGGTTGACGGGATTGCCGGGATGAAAACAAGAGAGCTTATGGTTAACTATTTGACACAGTAATTTATCCGAATGGTGATGCGAATGCATGTTCACCGTATGAGTACAGATACATAAGCAAAGTAGGAAAAGGCAGATATTTTACAGAATATTACATCCTTGTAAACAATCTGCCTTTTTTCTTTATCTTTACCCCGTTAGAGAACGCGGGTTCTCCAACGGGTTGGTTTGCTCTTGACCTTGACTTCTCTTGTCGCATGCTGTAAAATGATATGGTTAAGATAAATAATTAACAGTCTGATGAAAAAGCCTGCCTGCAGGCAGGCTTTTTCATCAGATTGCTTAAGAGGGTTTTTCAGCATCCTGTTAACCATAAGTAAAACAAAGGGTTAAATATGAAAGAAGTAGTTAAAGATATCCTGAAGGAAGAAGAAACGGCACGGAATAAGATCAGCAAAGCTACCCAGGAAGCGGCCCGGATAATCAACGATGCCAGGGAGGAAGCGGAGAATCTTGTCCGCCAGGCAGGAGTGGACGCCAAAGAGTCTATTAAGAGGAAACAGGAAGAAACGGAAAAAACGCTTTTTTCCGAAAAAGAGGCCGTTATATGCCGGGCCCGCCAGGAAACTGTCTCCGGCATTGAAAAAAAGAAAAGCGATATTTCCCGTCTTGCCGGAGAGATGTTCAGGGATATTATCAGTCTATGAGAGACCTCGCCGCCTATTCTTATGCCAATGCCCGTATACGTGCTTTGTTGTCTTACCTTATCAGTCCGCCGCTTTTATCCCGGCTCCTGGAGGCAAAAGACGTTTACGAGGTGATCGAGGGGCTCAAAGGGACGGATTATAAATCTATCCAGGAACAGTTTGAACAGGGCCGGACAGATCTATCGGACATAGAAAAAGGCTTTTTTATTCACGACCTTGGAGCTTATGATAAGGTTTATGACAGTCTGTCCGGTAAACGTGAGAAAGAACTGGTTTTTCTTTTTATTCAACGGTATGAATTGCAGGAACTGAAAGCCGTCCTGCGGATATGGAACAAGAAAGCCCCCGTTGACACGCGGGATTATCTGGTCGGCAGGAAAATAGCTTTTGATATTGATTTTCATAAGATCTCCGCCGCGCAGAATATCGAAGAGCTAATCCTGCTTTTGGATGAAACACCGTATAAGACGCCGCTCTTAAAGGCGAAAGACAGGTTTAAACGCACGGGATCGGTTTTTTATCTGGAGACCGCCCTGGATATCGATTATTACAGACGCCTGCTTGCGTGTGTGGATACCTTGTCCGGAGGAGACCGCCGGATAGCGCGCAAGGTTTTGGGCATTGAAATAGACATTGAAAATATAAACTGGCTGGTGAGGGCTAAAAAATATTATTCCCTGGCAACCGGAGAAATACTGGAAATGATTATTCCGGGAGGCGGAACGATCAGCGCGGATACGGTACGGCAGTTATCCGGCAGTGAAGGGTTGGAAGGCCTCCTGGATAATATCGCGGTGGGCCCGTATATGAAGATAAAGGATTTCGCCGCCGGCAACGCTGCCTTGCTGGAAAATTTTCTTTACGAGATCATGCTTCGGGAAATCAGGCGTTTGCTTGCGGGGTTTCCTTTTACCATAGGGACGGTACTGGGATACCTTATTTTAAAGAACAGAGAGACCAGGATTCTTACTTCGCTTTTATACGCAAAACATTACGGATTAAAAAAAGAAGAAGCATTGCCGTTGATAGGCACGAGTTAGGGGGAATATGTTTACTACCGCGCCAATGGAGCTTTTAAGCCTGGTGGTTTTTAAAGAAAAATCCGAAGAGGTGGTTTCTCATCTGCTGAAACTGGGGATTTTTCATCCGGTGGATATCCGGCATATTGAAGAGGGCTTGGCACAGCTTAACGCTTTTGATATCAAACGCGAATACGCGGAATGGGATGCGCTGGAAGGCGAACTGAAAATCATTGCCCATAATATGAATATCTCTTTATACGCGCGGCAGTCCGGAAGGAAATTCGCTCAAGAAGAAATAAAAAAACGGCTCGCGGAAATAAAGGATCGAATCACCCCGCTGCTTACGCGAAGAGAGGATTTAAGGGAAGAGATAAAAACCAAATCTTCCATGGTCTCGCAGATTAATGAATACCTCCTTTTCCCGGTAAAGAATTCTTCTTCGTATTCTTTTCTGGAGGTTTCCCTGGGAAAACTCCAGGAGAAGAATGTTCCTCTCCTGGAAGGGGGGCTTGAAAATATCCCCCATATCACTTATCCGTTGAAGAAGGACGGAGGATATATCGTTACCGTATTTATCGGCCTGCGCAGGGACCGTGTAGTCATCGAAGCGGCTTTGCGGGAAGCGGGATGGCAGAAGATCGAACTCTCCGACAACCCGCAGAATTTGTCCAGGGACGTCGAAAAGAAAATACTTGCCGAAATAGATGGATTAAAGAAGGGCGTGATGACTGTGGACGATGAGCTTCGGAAGCTGGCTGAAGAATTGAAAGACGAATCTCTGCAAATGTATTCTTATGTCGTGTTGAATAAGTATTTCCTGGAGGCGAAAAAATATTTTTGTTCCACGGAAAGGACCAGCCTGCTTTCCGGATGGGTCCCCCGCGAAGAAAAAGATAGAGTATTGCGGGAGATCAGTGATATCGCGGGAGTTTCCGTGGTAGAGACGAAGACCCCGGAAGAAGTGCCTGTTGACAGAGAGGATATCCCGGTGCGCCTTCTGCATACACCTTTTTTTAAACCGTTTGAACTGCTTATTACTTCCTACGGACTGCCGCGGTACGGCAGTATCGATCCCACATTCTTCACCGCCGTGAGCTTTCTTATTATGTTCGGGGCCATGTTCGGCGACCTGGGGCACGGCCTGGTGCTTATGGCGGCGGGTTTATTCCTGGGCCGGGCGCGCAATGAAAAAATTAAACAGGCGGCGGCGTTGGTCATGTACAGCGGGATAAGTTCCGGGCTTTTCGGATTCCTGGAAGGCAGTTTTTTCGGCTGGGAATTTAAATCTTTCTGGGCCAAACCCATGGAGAATATCCTGGGGGTATTTAAGATAAGCGTTTTGTTCGGGGTAAGCGTGATCACCCTGGGCATCATTTTTAATGTAGTCAATTCCCTGAAAGACAAGGATTACGTGAAAGCGCTGCTGGATAAGGCGGGATTGATCGGGGGACTGGTTTATTGGGCGGCGATCGGGCTGGTAAGTAAATCATTCGTGGCCCGCGGCGAAGTCAATCCTGTATATTTATACTTGATTTTCGGAGGAATTCTGGTACTATTTTTAAAACCGTTTTTTGAGCTTTTTCTCAGGAAGAGAAAAGAAAATATATTCGAAACATTCATAGAGGGGCTGGTGGATATCCTTGAGATATTCATGGGGTATCTGGCGAATACGGTTTCTTTTATCCGTATCGCGGCTTTTTCCCTTGCCCACGCCGGCTTGTTCCTGGCGATATTTGAGCTGGCGAAAGTGGTTAAAGACGTGGGGAACGGTGCGGTTTCCGTGCTGGTAATTGTCGCGGGAAATATCATCGTTATCCTTCTCGAAGGAATGGTCGTAGGTATTCAGTCGCTCAGGTTGAATTACTATGAGTTTTTCTCCAGGTTCTTCCTGACCGGCAGAAATGAGTATAAACCGATGTCGTTATAGTTACGGGTTCGTGTGTTATGAGTGTTCGCGTGTTCGTCGGTTTTGTGTGTACGGGGTTGAATGATTTTAACTGTATGACATGAAAGGGGGCAGTATGCGCAATACAAGGAAATGGTTGGTGCAGGCATTGTTGGTATTGGCGGTGATGGGTATTACTCAGGCGGTTTTTGCGGAAACGGGTAATCCTCCCGATCCGGCAGTGGCGCGGTGGGCGTTCCTTGCCGCTTCTCTGGCGGCGGGTTTGAGTTCTCTTGCCGCGGGCATCGCGGTGGCATATGTGGGAGCCGCGGCCGTGGGGGCAACGGCGGAGAAGCCGGAACTGGCCGGGAGAGCCTTGATATACGTGGGCTGGGCGGAAGG
>JAQTZX010000122.1 GCA_028687525.1 Candidatus Omnitrophota bacterium | reverse complement strand
CCTGCACTTGCGCGCGGAAACCGACCCCCTGGATCTCCAGTTCTTTAACATAACCATCCACAACACCCTTGACCATATTGGCAATCAAAGCCCTGCTCAAGCCATGCAGGGCTTTATCTATCTTGGTGTTGGATACGCTCTTCACGAAGATCATATTCTCCTTCGTCTCCACAATTATCCTGCCCGGAAGGTTCCAGTTCAGTTTCCCTTTCGGCCCTTCAATAAAAACCTGATGATTTTTAACATCAACTTTTACTTCTTTCGGATATGCTATAGGTCTTCTGCCTATTCTTGACATAATGTGCGCCCTTTCAAGCAAAAAACACCGGCTAATGACTACTGCGGGATAGAATTCTTATTACAAGTTACCAGATCACTCCCACTACTTCCCCGCCAACTCCCTGCTCTCTCGCTTCTTTATCGGTCATTAATCCCTTGGAAGTAGAGATGATCGCCAATCCGAATCCGCGTAAGACCACCGGAATCTTCCCGTGTTTGACATACGTACGAAGACTTGACTTGGAAACACGCTGTATGTTACGTATGGCTGATTTCTTCCCCACATACCTAAGATAAATACGCAAGATACCCTGCTTATTATCATCAATAACTTTATAGTTATCGATATAATGCTCCCGCATCAAAATATCCAGAATATTCCTGGTTATTTTAGATGCCGGGACATCCACATTTTCTTTCCGGACCATTGTAGCGTTCCTGATTACAGTAAATGTATCGGCGATCAAATCGGTTCTTGACATATCGTTTCACTCCTTATACCGGCAACGCGGGCGTATTCCTTATCGGGTTTTACCAGCTCGCCTTCTTGACCCCGGGAATCACCCCTTGCCAGGCTAACTCTCTGAAACAGATACGGCAGAGGCCGAACCTTCTCAGATATCCCCCGGATCTGCCGCAAATATTGCAGCGGTTGTTCTTACGCGTAGAAAATTTCGGAGTTCTCTTCCAGCGGTTAATTTGCGATGTCTTCGCCATTCTTACTCTTTGGTTTGAAACGGCATGCCGAATAATTTCAAAAGCTCAACCGCCATTTCCTGTTTTTTAACGTTTTTTATCACAAAAGTTATATCCATTCCCTGCGTCCGGGTAATCTTATCCGTGTCGATCTCCGGGAAGATATTTTGTTCGGTCAACCCCAGCGTATAATTCCCAGCTTTGTCAAACGCGGTCGGTTTAACCCCGCGGAAATCCCGTATACGCGGCAAAGAAACACTCACCAGCCGGTCCAAGAACTCGTACATCTTCGCCTTCCGCAAAGTCACCTTACATCCGACCGGATTGTTTTCTTTTATCTTGAAATTGGATATGGCTTTTTTTGCCCTGCGCATAATAGGCTTTTGCCCGGTTATCATCCCCAGTTCATCCATCGCCTTTTCAAGGATCTTAATATCCGAACATGCCTCTCCGACCCCCATATTGACCACGATTTTATCAATCCGGGGAACCGCCATATTGCTGGTAAGCCCGAACTTTTTCATCATCTCCGGTACAATCTCGTTCTTGTATCTTTCCTGTAATCTCGGCACCATTATAGTTTCTCGCTTTTTTTCTTAGTTCTGTTATATGGTTTCCCCGCATTTTTTGCAGCAACGGACTTTTGTATTATCGCTGAGGATCTTAAAACCTACGCGGACCGTGCGGCTGCAGTTTTTGCAGAAAAACATCAAATTAGCCGTGCTGATCGGGGTCTCCACGGACACGATCCCCCCCTGCTGCTGATCCTGCTGGGTACGGCGCTTATGTTTCTTGACCATATTGATCCCTTCTACGACAGCGCGCTTCCCTTCATCCACGATCCTGATAATCTTCCCTTTCTTTCCTCTATCTTTCCCTTTTACAACCTGTACTGAATCGCCTTTTTTTATTTTCAACATACCTTATATAACCTCCGGAGCAAGGGAAATAATCTTGGTAAAATTTCTCTCCCTTAATTCCTTGGCAACGGGACCGAAAACACGCGTCCCCCGCGGATTCATCTGGGCGTCTATGATGACAACCGCATTCCTGTCAAAACGCAGGATTGATCCGTCAGGCCTGCGTATCGAGGCACGGGTACGGACAACAACCGCTTTGGCAACTTCGCCTTTCTTGACGGCTGAATCCGCCGCCACTTCCTTCACGTTGACGTTGATGACGTCACCGATATCGGCAATTTTGCAATCCTTTTTTCCCAGAACACCGATAAAGGAAGCCCGCTTCGCGCCTGTATTATCCGCAACATCAAGTATTGAACGCAATTGAATCATACGGCGGCCTCGTCTTTCAAATGAACATTTATGACAGCGGCTTTTCTGACAATGTTTTTTAATCGAAACCGTTTTTCCTTTGACAACGGCCGGGTCTCCTGAATACAGACCACATCGCCCACCTTAGCGTTATTATCTTCATCGTGAGCCTTGAACTTCTTATATCCCTTCAGGATACGTCCGTATTTGGGATGTTTATTAAGATGTTCCACCCGCACTACAATGGTCTTTTTCATTTTATCGCTGATGACTTCTCCCGTAAATTCTTTTCTTCTGCCCATGGTATTATTTTTTTCCTTTTTTGCCCAACATAGTGTTTATGCGCGCGATATCCTTGCGTATCAATGAAAACATATGCGGTTTCTCCACTCTTCCGCCGAAACGCTGCTGATTGAGCTTAAACAACTCTTCTTTAAGGCTTTTCCTTTTATCCAGCAATTCACCTTCGTTTAATACGCTATAATCATTCTTCTTCATCGCACTGCCCTTTTCTTTTATCGGTGAATATTATCTATTTATGCGCCCGGGTCACAAATTTACTCCGGATCGGCAGTTTATACGCCACCATGCGAAAACATAAACGCGCGTATTCTTCCGGTACCCCGCCCAGTTCAAACATAACCCGGCCCCTTTTCACGACACAAACCCAATGGTCGAGATCACCCTTTCCCTTGCCCATACGTACTTCCGCCGGCCTTTTGGTCACCGCTTTATCAGGAAAAACACGAATCCATAATTTCCCGCCTTTATGCAACTGCCGGGCAAGAACAACCCGTACAGCTTCTATCTGATTATTCTTCAACCATCCGTTTGCCAAAGCCTTAAGCCCAAACTCTCCGAAAGAAAGTTCGGACCCCCGCGTAGCTATTCCCCGGCGGTCGCGTTTGGTTATATTCCTGTACTTCACTCTTTTGGGCATCAACATATACGTTCCTTCTTAGTATTCAAAAACTATCCGGCAACCGGTTCTTTAGGTATTTCTTTAACCTCCCCATTAGTTACGGTAGGCTGGACTTTCTTTCTTTCAATAAGAATTTCCCCTTTATAAATCCAGGTTTTCACCCCGATCAATCCATACGTGGTAACCGCCTCTATAAAACCATAATCAATATCCGCGCGCAATGTCTGCAAAGGAATCTTGCCCTGGCGGTAAACTTCAGTCCTGCACATCTCCGCTCCGCCGAGCCGGCCCGAACACATTATCTTTACGCCTTTTGCGCCCTGCATCATAGTCTGCTCTATTGCCCGCTTTATCGCGCGCCGGAAAGCCACCCGTTTTTCTATCTGCAGGGCCACATTCTCAGCCACCAATTGCGCATCCAAACCCGGTTCCTTTACCTCCTCAATATCAATCGAAAGCTCCCTCTTTATCAAATGATTCAGGTCCTCCCGCAATCGTTCTATATCAGCGCCGTGGCGCCCGATAATAAGCCCCGGACGGGCACTGCAGATCTTGATCTTGACCCGTTCCGCGACCCGTTCTATAACGATCCGGGCAATAGCCGCCTGTTTAAATTTTTCCTTTATGAACTTGCGGATACTCCTGTCTTCATTGATATAAGTTACGAACTGTCTCGGCTTTGCGAACCACCGGCTGTGCCAGGAACGGATAACTCCGATCCTCAAAACATATGGATGAACTTTTTGTCCCATTATTCCTCTTTTCTCAATTTGTTTTCGGACGAATAGCGGACGGATAAAACCGCCGTCGTCACCCCGTTACTTCTTAAGATCCAATTCTATCTTGAGATGCGAAGTCCTTCGTAAAATAGGGCTTGCCCTTCCAAAAGCCGCCGCTTTAAACCTCTTCCAGGAAGGCCCGTTATCGCAGGTTATCCGGGAAATATACAACTGGTTTTCGGTAAACCCCTTGACCTTCGCATTGGCGACCGCCGATTTCAGGATTTTGACGATGAATTCTTTTGCCCGCTTATTGACCGAATAAAGAATCGCCAGCGCTTCCTGTACGCTCTTCGCGCGGATCAAATCAATAACCTGCCGCATCTTCATCGGCGATATTCTGACATGTTTACACTCTGCTTTAGCTATCATGATTTTTCGTTCGCTTGTTCGTGTGTTCTGGTATTCGTGAGTTCATGTGTGTAAAACCGGACCGCGAACTCGCCGACACGAAAACACACGGACTAAATTACGTTTTTTCCGCCGCTTTCTTGGCCTTGACGCCGCCATGTTTCCTGAATATGCGGGTAGGAGCGAATTCCCCTAATTTATGTCCGACCATATTCTCGGTCACAAATACCGGGACATGCTTTCTACCGTCATAAACGGCAAAAGTAAAACCTACGAATTCAGGAATTATAGTCGACCTTCTGGACCATGTCTTAATCGCCTGGCGAGTGCCGGCTTTACGAACCCTGTCCACCTTTTCAACCAGTCTTTCTTCGACGTACGGACCTTTTTTT
>JAQTZX010000121.1 GCA_028687525.1 Candidatus Omnitrophota bacterium | reverse complement strand
TTGGTATCGGCAAAGCCGATTATGAACCGCGGGCGACCGAAAATATCCCGGATATGATCCGGTATATCGAAGGACTGATTGAAAAAGGGTATGCCTACGCCACCAACACCGGAGTGTATTTCAGCGTCCGGAAGTTCACGTCCTACGGGAAGTTGTCCGGGCAGAGTATAGAGCAGATGGAAACCGGCGTGCGTAAAGAAGCGGATGAGACCAAGCAGGACCCGTTGGATTTCGCGCTCTGGAAGGCGTCCAAGGAAGGGGAGCCGTTCTGGGAAAGCCCGTGGGGAAAAGGCAGGCCGGGCTGGCACATCGAGTGTTCGGTGATGAGCCGGAAATACCTGAAAACCGATACCCTGGACATCCATGCCGGCGGCCGCGACCTGATATTCCCGCATCATGAGAACGAGCTGGCCCAGGCGGAGGCATTGACCGGAAAACAGTTTGCCAAATACTGGATACATCACGGACTCCTGACCATCAACGGCCAGAAGATGTCCAAGTCCCTGGGCAACTTCGTGACCATCAAGGATTTTTTGGCAAAGTACCGTCATCCCGAGTTCCTGAAACTGTTTTTTCTTTCCGCGCATTACTCGCATCCCATCGATTACAACGAAGAGAAGATACGGGAGGCAAAGGAAGCATTGGAACGCATCGTGATACTCCTGGATAAGATCGGGCATAAAAGCGCAGGAACGCAGGAGTATAGGAACGCGGACAGGAAGTTTGGGGATATTGAAAAAATAAAAGCGAAGTTCATCGAAGCGATGGACGATGATTTCAACACTCCCCAGGCCCTGGCTTCTCTTTTTGAATTGGTTACTCTGACTAATAAAAATATGGACAATGATGATTTTATAAGAGGGGCAAAAAGAATTTTGCTGGAACTAACAGGGCTATTAGGTTTGGACGTTGATGATTTTATACATAAATTGCGCAAACCGGAGAATGTGAATATAAAACCCGATGCTTTGATCGGGACAATAGAACAGGCGGCTTTAGGATCCGATATTAAATTTATAATAGATGATGAAAGTATCAAGAATTTTATTGAAAAGCGCAAAGAAGCGAAAAAGAACAGGGATTTCAAAGAAGCCGATAAGATACGTAAAGAGCTTGAATCAGAGGGGATCATTTTAGAGGATAACAAAGACGGAACAACCAGCTGGCGGAGGAAATTGTAGGAAAATTAAGCTGACGATTTTTTCGCGAAAGGAGCTTTTAGCCAAAGCAGCTTGATCATTTTCGGGAATCCCGGGGGAGCACCTGCCGCAGGCAGGGGCGACAATCCCGGGACGGCGAGGATGGCCGAGCCCGCCATTAGAGAATGGCGGGCGAGTTCCGCAGCCGCCGAAAATGATCAAGACCTTTGGCGGCCCGAAGGGCAAAAGCGACTTTGAGCGAAAAAATTGGCAGGTTAATTTTCCGTTGAGACTTTAAAACGTACCGGGTACCGGAACCAAAATCGCAAGAGGTATCCGGTACAGATTGGGTCGTATGAAGGGTAAATTCATCACATTCGAAGGATCCGAAGGCAGCGGTAAGAGCACGCAGTCCGGGCTTCTGGTGCGCTACCTGAAACGCGAGGGGGTTCCCGTGCTTTTCCTGCGCGAACCCGGGGGCACCGCGATCAGCGAGAAGATCAGGAAGATACTGCTGGACCACAAGAATGATTCCATGTCCGCTTCTTGCGAACTCCTGCTGTACATGGCCAGCCGCGCGCAGGTGGTCGCGGAAGTCATCAAACCGCATCTTTCAAACGGCACCGTTGTTATCTGCGACCGCTTCCTGGATTCCACAATCGCCTATCAGGGGTACGGTTTGGGCATGGATTTGAAACTTATCCGGTATATGGGAAATTTAGCCACCCAGGGGATACAGCCGGACCTGACCGTTTTCCTGGATGTGCCGGTCAAAGACGGCCTGAAGCATCGTCATTTACACGAAGACAGGATAGAAAAGCGTCCCCTGTCGTACCATGAGCGGGTGCGCCGGGGATATTTGCGCATAGCCAAGTCCGAGCCGTCGCGGTTCAAGATCGTCCGGCTGGAGGAAGAGAAGTCGGCGACACAGAAAAAGATTCGAGAGCTGGTAACTAAATTATTAACAGCGCAGTGTACCGGGTAGGAGAATCAAAAGCGTAAGCTGTACCCGGTACAGATTCGAGAGTTGCGATATGTTTGAGCAGATCAAAGGACAGGACAAACCTATTCAACTGCTGAAAAGCTGCTTGCGCAACGGTAGGCTTACGGGCGCGTATCTCTTCAGCGGTCCGGAAGGAACGGGCAAATATTCCGCCGCCATGATCCTGGCGCAGGCGGTCAATTGCCCGGATTCCGCGGATGACGCCTGCGGCAGATGCGCCTCGTGCGTGAAGATCGCCGGATACTCCCATCCCGACGTTTTCGTAATAAACATGTCTGTATATTTTGATCCGGTAAACGGAAGGGCTGTTCCGCCGCCGCAGCATCGGGATGCGGGCGAGGATAATCACCGCGGTAAAAAAGAGGCGGTCCAGGGCCGTGATATCAAGATCGATTATATACGCGCTTTGCGCGATGGAATAAACATGAGACCGTATGAAGGCCGTAAAAAAGTGTTTATCATAAACGACGCGCATACCCTCACCAGGGACGCGCAGGACGCTTTTTTAAAACCCCTGGAAGAAGCTGTCCCGGACAGTCTGATCATACTGATCAGCGATAAACCGTCCCTATTGGCAAAGACGATTATTTCCCGGTGCCGGACGCTGAAGTTCGGCGCGCTGCGCAGGGATGAGCTTGAAAATATACTCAGCAAAGAACACAGCCTTGAGGGCCCCGGGGTTGCGCATTATTTTGCTTATTTCTCGGAAGGCCGGATGGGGTATGCCGCGCGTCTGGCCGGAAAGAAAAGCGCTTTTACAGAAAAGAACAGGGTTATTGATGAATTTACGGGGCCCGCGGGGCTCCGGGAAAGCGCGTTTATTAACCGGCTGGAAAAAGCGGGCAGGGAAGAAATCTTGGAAACCATCAAAATACTGGCGGCCTGGTTCAGGGACGTGTATGTCCTTAAGGCGGGAGCCGGCCGGCAGGAAATTATTAATCTTGACCGAAAGGAAGACCTGGAGCGCTGCGCGTCCGCGTATTCTTTTGAGGAACTGGAGGGAAAATTACGGTGTCTTTCGGATTCCGTTTTTTACCTGGAGCATAATCTTAACGTGAAGCTTTTATTGTCTACTATAAGGATGGAACTATGGAAAAATTAGTGCTTGTGCGGCTGCGGGATACCGGGCAGATGTTCCCTTATAACGCGGCGGACGTGGAAATCCGGGAAGGGAACTGTGTGATTGTGGAGCATGACCGCGGGCTTGATTACGGGCAGGTGGTTTCCCTGCACGCGGTTCCGGAGGCGAACGCAAAACAGCCGATCAAGAAGATTGTGCGTATAGCGGGAGAGAACGATTTGAAACGCATCGAAGAGAACCGGACCAAATGCAAAGAGGCTGCGTCCAGCTGCGTCAAAAAGATCGAAGAACATAAACTTGATATGAAGCTGGTGCATACGGAATATTCTTTTGACTGCACCAAGATCGTGTTTTATTTTACCGCCGACGGAAGAGTGGATTTCAGGAACCTGGTAAAGGATCTTGCTAAGATTTTCAAGATACGCATAGAACTCCGGCAGATAGGCGTGCGGGATGAAGCTAAATTCTTCGGCGGATTCGGGCCCTGCGGGAGGGAATTGTGCTGCGCGAGTTTTCTCAAGGATTTCGAACCGGTTACCATAAAGATGGCCAAAGAAGAAGGCCTGCCGCTGAACCCGCCCAAGATTTCGGGTATTTGCGGGAGATTGATGTGTTGTTTGAATTACGAGTACGATACATATAAATCGCTCTCAAAAGGACTGCCGAGAGAAGGGGAACGTATACATATCGCGCAGGGAAAAGGGAAGGTTATCAATGTGAACGTGTTCAAACGCACGGCTACCGTTGAGATGGAAGACGGGACGCAGACGGAAATAAACTATAATAAGGATGAACAGAGAACGGCGAAACCCCCGGAGCCCAGGATCCCCGGGGTCACTGAATCGCGGAGCATAGGGTCGCCGGAGCGGCGGAATGCGGAGGCGCAGGAACGCAGGGAGAACAGGGCTAAGGAGCGGAAAGAGCCCCGTTCTCAAGAACATCCGCCGGCTTCGCGCGGGAATTCTCCCCAGCCGCCCGGACGCAGGAACAGAGGCGGGAATGAGAACAGGCACGGCAGAGGGCAGGAACGCAGGAATCCAAAGGGGCCGGATAACAGGGGTAAACGATAATGCTTAAAAAATTCTATATCACCACCCCGTTGTATTATGTCAATGCTTCCCCGCATATCGGGCATTCATATACCACTATCGCCGCAGACACCCTGGCGCGTTACATGCGCGCGGCGATCGGCAAAGAGAACGTCTGGTTCCTTACCGGTACCGATGAGCACGGCCAGAAGATACAGCGGGCGGCGGACGCGCAAAATACGGCTCCCCGGGATTTTACCGATACGGTGGTTAAAATATTCAAAGCCCTCTGGAAGGATCTGGATATATCCTACGACGATTTTATCCGCACCACCGAGGAACGGCATATCCGGCTAGTGCGTCAGGCGCTGGATATCCTGTATATAAAAGGGGATATTTATCAGGCGCAATAAGAAGGATTGTATTGTACGCCGTGCGAGAGTTTCTGGACGGAAACGCAGGCGGAAGGCCGCCTGTGTCCGGATTGCCGCCGTCCGGTTGAGACTATCACGGAAGCGAATTTTTTTTTCAAGCTGTCC
>JAQTZX010000005.1 GCA_028687525.1 Candidatus Omnitrophota bacterium | reverse complement strand
TCCAGCGGGTTCTTTCCTCCCATATTTTCGAAATAATATTCATGCAAGCGCATACCGTTGAATTCCCATCCGAACCTGCGCTTCAATTCCGCGTATTCAGGAGTCCGATCCTTGCCCTCGGCAAGCAACGCATCCAGCTTTTCCCGAAGCGTATTGACGTTCTTAACATACCCCTGATACAGTTTGAAATGATTATTCAAAAGAGTATCGCTGAAACCGGGCATACCCGCCAACCGCGCGAAATCCTTAGCCTGATAGACAACGCTTGTTCCCATAACACACCTCCTTGTCGATAGACAGCTCGATCGTCACATCCATAATACCCCCGCGGGTTCATGCAAAGAGGGATGAATCTATTCTAACACAGAGGAAAACGATTGCAACAATTCATCATAAGGAAGCTGGGAGAGTATTCCAAGGGGATACCGGGGAGAAAAAACAAAGCTCAAAACATGGATAAATAAAAATGTCACTCCGCCTAAAACGCATACACCGGCTAATTATGCACCGGACTTCCGGTCATCGCATGTCCACGCACTATTTGACAGGATCCCTCCTATATCTTACCGCCTCTTTCCCGTGTTTTTTGTTCACGCTGATTCATTGAAGTAAATAATAACGAAAACAGAAACGCAAGGACCAATACCCCTAATTGCTGCCACATTAATTCCGGCATCACCATCTCCTGTTTCTCAAACCGCTTTAATATTCTGGATTCTTATCCCGTCCCTCTTTACAGATATACAACATCATCGCCGTGATACAGTGAAAGGAAAAGCAGCATATAATCTCTTAAATGGCGCGTAAGCAAAAAGTTGTTTCGTATATGCTCCCGCCCGTTCTCCCCCAATCTTCGGGCGTATTCCGGACTATTAAGCAGCTGCTTGATGGCAAAACTTGCCCCTTCAATAGAATGACAGAGCAAACCCGAATATTTATGTTTGATCTGCAAGGGGATGCCGCCGACATTTGAAGCCACCACCGGCTTTGCCTTCCAAAGCGCCTCCGCTACCGTCAAACCAAATCCTTCCCGGATTGATTTTTGGACAATCACGGACGAAGCGCGCTGCAAAGCATTGATCTCGATATTATTCTGGGGAAGGAGTAAAATATGAATGTCCTTATCCTGACGCGCTTTTTCCTTTGCCTCCGCCAGCACCTGCAATCCTTCGGGATCATCATCGGCGGAACCCCCGGCTAAAACAAGCCGGCAATTATTGTACTTTTTAACGCGTACGTACGCCTCGATAACGCCGAGAGGATCCTTCAAACGGTCGAACCGGGAAATCTGCGTAATTATCGGTTTATCCTGGGGGATCCGGTATTTTCTTAACACCGCGCCAATTGTCTCCTGGGAAATATCTTTATTCTTATCGCTTAAAGGATCTATGGAAGGCGGGATGAGAAATTGCCTGATAGGCAGCCTTTGCGAAAACGAAGGCGAGGAAAAAACCGCTGAATCATACCGCATAATAAAATCCATCAAAAATTTCCAGACGCGCCGGTCGGGAGCCGATACGTCAATATGACAGCGCCAAAGCCATTTCTTATCGGATTTCTTTTCTATAAGCGCTATGGGTTGGGGATCATGAATAAAAACAACATCTCCGCAGGTATTCACCCCCTTTATATTCTCCCGGCTTGTCTCCATAAAAATGTCGAAATCACGCTGCGTTATTTCTTCGGCCTTGCCGTGCAAAGCATTATGGAACTTCTTGGTTACCTCAAAGAACTGCTCTCCTCCCTTTATAACATCCCATCTCGTGTCCACCCCAAGCTCTTTTAAGAGCGGGACCATGCGGCTCAATATCTCCGCGACCCCTCCGCCTACGGGAGTAGAATTGATGTGTTGAACCATCTTACCGTGTAACTTACCGGCAAGAAGCCGCAAGTCATCCACAACCGACTGGCCTACAATAGGGACGTATTCTTCTAACTTTGCCATTTCAGACCGCTATTCTGTTTTCTATCATTTTAACCAAAACGCTTCTTAATCCATCGAGAGTATGGGAATACGGATCAAACCTTGAAATCTCATCCGCCAATTCCTTATCGCCGATAACACTATCGATCCAATTTGAAAAATCATTGTGGCCTTTTTCAAGCCTTAACCGCGCCTCAAAAATATGGAAGTAGATGGAATCAATGGTAATTTTTCGCAGGATACCCGCGAATTCGTTTAAATCATAAGCAACACAATCCGTGGGCAGCACAAAGCTCACCGATTTTATGAAATGGAACTCCTCGCCTTCCCGGGAGAATTTCAGCTTGGCTAAAGTATTACTCTCCAAATAATCCTCGATGGTAAAAGCGATCGCCTCCCGCAGTCCGCGGATGGTTGAATACTGGACAGTGTCGATACTGGCCAGCTTTTCCCCGAGTTCATCTTCGCCGAGTATCTCGGTAACCCAATAAGCAAAATCATTGGGCGGCTCCGGGGAAAGATACTGATGCTGCTGCAAAAACCTATGGGTATGATGATAAATACAAGATCCCGGGACTTGCCTGATAAGCTCCAAGAGCTGGCTTAAGGTAGTCGCTCTTAACCCCGTCAATTCGGTTAAATGCAGCCTTGTGTAAAACCTGAACGGTTCTTTCGCTCTTATTAATTCCGCCATATTTTACGCACGTTCCCTTAGATCGCGTATTAATTTAAGGAATTCGGTAACTTCCCCTGCATCCTTCAAATAATACCGGGCTTCCGAACCGGACCGATTTCCCACCGATATCGTCAGCCCTTTCTTTTTTAAAGCCATAAAAGCATCCTCGTCGGTTGCGTCATCTCCGGCATAAACAGACAAAATTTTCTTCTTGCCGGAAACAAATTGCCGTCTTGCTAAAAGCCATAGAACGACTTTTCCCTTATCCCATTTAACGGGCGGTTTTATTTCATAAACTTTTTTGCCGGAATCAATCCCGATCTTACCGCTAAGAACATAGGGACCGGTTACTTCAAGAAAAATGCTTGAAAAACACTTGAGGTCTTTTTCAGCCACTAAGCGATAATGGACACTGATAGTCAGGCCCTTATCTTCGACAAAGACCCCTTTAATTGTTGAAAACTTACCGGCCATTTCTTCATAGAGACGCCTGATGACCGACTTTGATCCCGGCGAAACCCGGCTTTTGAATTTAATCCCCGGCCCTTCAACTTCCAAACCGTGATTGCCTGCGTAAATCAGGTCTTTCAGCCCGACAGTAACCTTTATGTCTTCCAACGACCTGCCGCTTATAATAGCGAGGCGGCAATCCGGCTTTTTCGACAAACTTCTCAACAAACGCTTGTTCTTCCCGGATAAGGTTGCCGAAGCCGGAGAGTCTGCGATCGGCGCCAACGTTCCATCATAATCCAGAAATAGAAAGATGAATTTATCATTTAGAATATCCCGCAGCCCCGTATTGTGCGAGAATAAATATTCCATATTTAAGCTTTTCGCAATGAAGTTAATTCTGTAATGATATTCCCTGCCCAGCGATAAATATTATTTTCACTGACAATTTTACGCATAATCTCCATGCGCTTCTTTTTCTCTTCGATGGGCATATTCACGGCAGTTTGAATAAGATCGGCAAACTCTTCTATGGAATAAGGATTTATCAGTATCGCATCGGACAATTCCCGGGAGGCACCGGTGAAACGGCTCAACATCAAGGTTCCGGTTAAATCTATTCTCGAGGATATGTATTCTTTTGCCACCAGATTCATGCCGTCATGCAAAGAACTTACTATACAAATATCCGCGAGAGCATAAAAAGGCTTTATCTCATCCAAAGAGAAATGCCTTTTTAAATAAATAATCGGCTTCCAGATATCATCTTTGTATTTCCAGTTAATCCTTTCTACAAGCTCATCGATTTCGCCGACCAATTCATGGTAACGTTTAATATGCGTGCGGCTTGGGGCGCCCAGCTGCAATAAAACGAATTTTCTTTTATAATGCGGGTATTTCTCCAAAAAACGCTCTACCGCCAGCATTTTCTCGGGTATACCTTTTGTATAATCAATCCTGTCCACTCCCAAAGCCACAATCTTCGAGTTAAGATCATATTCATCTTTTACCCTTTGAACTGCGGATTGATCGGCATTCTCCCCTTTTGCGTCAAAAGAACCGTCAACGCTTATGGGGAATGCCCGGATAAAAGTTTCCTTGCCGGACTGCACCACGCTGAACCGTTCGGTATCTACACGGGATTCAAGAAGTCTGTTCGCGGTATCCAAAAAGTTATTGCAATGGCTTTGCACATGAAAACCTATCAAATCGCAGGCAAGCATCCCCTCAAGGATTTCATTCTGGTACGGACAGGTGGAAAATGATTCCGGTGTCGGCCAAGGGATATGCCAGAATAAAGCCACGGTAACATCCGGACGTTTTTCTTTTATCATCCTCGGCAGCAGCGTAAAATGATAATCCTGGATAAAGACAAACGCCGGCTTATGCGGCAATTCTTCCAAAACGGCATCGGCAAATTTCTGATTGACCGTTTTATACATTTTCCAGTCGGATTCCCTGAAAACAGGCCTCGTATGCGTCAAATGACATAACGGCCACAGTCCTTCATTGGAAAAGCCATAATAATAACCCGCCTCCTCTTCCTTGGAAAGCCATACTCTCCTTAAGATATAGTTGATATCCCGGGGAGGCACCCCGAGTTTGTCTTTTGAATTAACGAACTTTTTATCGGCGTTTCCCGCCCCGTGAGCAATCCACGTACCTCCGCAAGCGCGCATTACAGGGTCAACCGCAGTCACGACACCGCTTGCGGGCCGGATACAGTTCGTCGCGCCGGTATTTTCATCAACCTGATGCATATACGGTTCTCTGTTGGAAACGACAAACAACGAATTATCCCCCAACCGGGCGCGAACAAGATCCTTGAGTTTTTCCTGCGTCCACAATTCTTCTTTTTCAAAACGTTCAACGGCCCGCTCGGTGACAACCTTACGCGCCACCCGAAGATTCAATGCAACCTGCTCTACCTCACAGGCAAGTTTGCCCAGCTCTCCTTTTTCCTTAATGGGCTGCAAAGAACCCGTATCCCCTTTCTGAAAACGCTGAAACCATTCGGTAAGCCTAAGAACCGGCAGGATAAATATCTGCCTTTGGATCAAAAGCATAATGAGCACAATTAAAACCAACAGCGTTATCAACAAAATACTAAGTCTTCTCCACAACGAGGTTAACGTGGTGAAAACGTAAGAAGTGTCGTAAATAACCTCCACCATCCCCAGGATATTTTTCTCATCATCCATAACGGGTAGTATATAACTATACACGGAAGAATCCCCGAACTTCTCCAATGATCCGCGCGAGGCCTTGTTAACGGACACCTCCGCCAGATACGATTTCTCTTTATCCTTCCATCCGGAAATCCTTTCGGTAATTGCCAGGATGTTCCCGTCTTTATCATATATCACACACCCCTGCAATCTCTCTCTTTTTTGAAAACTTTCCACCAGGCGGTTGGCGCTTTTTAAATCATTATTCAAAAGGATGTTGCGCGCGGAAAACTCAATGCTTTCATCAACGGCCCTGGCCTTCTTCTGGAGGTCGTCCATTAACCGCTCTTCGGTAAAACGAATCTGCATTATTCCGAAAATCGTGAAGCCGACGGCAACAATAAGCAAAATCGGCAATATAAACAATAACAGCCTTTTCATATTAACCTCTTAATCATGGAACCCCACGGCTTTACAGCCGTGGTCCCCTGAAAACCCGCCGCCGCTTCGCGCCTGCTTCTCGGCAATGCCGAGGGTCGGCGAGGTCCGCCTTCATGAGCACGGATAAACATCCCGCCGGAGCGCAGCATTCACGCATTCATCCCCCTTCGCCAAGGCTTCGGGGGATAGTCCTCCGAAGCTTTAGCGAAGGAGAACATCTGCGTGTTTACACACGGGGTTTTCTGCGCGAAGGCGGATAAAAAACGCCATCTTGCATATTCAACAAGATGGCGGCCCGGCCATCAAATTCACCTCCGGAAAAATTTCCTCCGGACCCAAAAACAAAATTTAGCTTTTGAACTCTGCTTCCCAAGTATTTATTATACATCATTCCCCTTTAAAAACAACGGTTTCTATTCAGCAAATAAAGAGATTATTGTTGCTTATGAAAAGCGAAAAGGCCAGGGCAATAGCAGCAGCCATTGCCGGGATGGATGCAAAGACGGCACGCAAATATATCAAATCGGACAAGTTGCCCAGTGAGATCGAGTCAACGCATTGGCGTACACGTCGGATCCGTTTAAGGGCGATTGGGCGCAAATTAAGGAGTTTTTAGAAGCTAATCCCGGCATAGAGGCTAAGACAATCTTCTAATATCTGCGGCGGGATACTCCGCGGAAATACCAGGATGGCCAGTTGAGGACATTACAGAGACGGTTGAAGCATTGACGGGCTACATAAGGACCGGCAAAAGAAATCTTTTTCCCGCAAGTCCATAGACCTGGAGAATTATCCGATTCTGATTTTACCCGTATGAAAGAACTATCCGCCTGATGAAAAAGCCTGCCGGCAGGCAGGCCCAATCTGCTGCGTATGCGTGCGCCGTTCCTTTTTGCGGCGTACACATATCGCTAAAAACAGGTTCGAACTTTATGCTAAAAAACCGAACCCCTTATGTCACTTGGAATTCGCCGTTTTCAATAGTGCCCCAAGAGGGCACTATTGAAGGATGGCGGGGTCGACGAGATTTGAACTCGCGATCTTCGCCGTGACAGGGCGACGTGTTAAACCAGGCTACACTACGACCCCAAAATCAGGAATTTGATTTTAAGTCAAAAACGGTCTATTTGCAAGATTTATTTTAAAGATGGTGGGCGCTAGAGGATTTGAACCCCTGGCCTGTTGAATGTAAGTCAACTGCTCTAACCAACTGAGCTAAGCGCCCGGAAGAATAAATACTAACGTTTTTCAACCCCGGGTTACTGCCCTCCCAACCTGCCCAGGATGCCGAGCGTAAAGGCCCTCACGAACAAAGCCACGGTCTCCGTCATCCCCAGGACCACAATATAATTTCCGAATCCTTTATCGGTCTCGCCCATGGCGTCGCAGGCGCAGGCGGCGCATTTACCCTGCCAATACGCGCTCAATCCTATAGCTAAACCGCAGAAAGCGCCGACCCCCCAAAGATATTGCCCTTTTGCGGCAAGTTCATAAATTTTATTCATTACGATCATGCCGTAGATAGTCTGGGTAAGCGGCGCGCCGACAAAAGCGACCAGCATGAATGATGCCGTTTTATTCTGCGCGTAATTTTTTTTCCACGCGCCGATAGCAGCCATGCCGGCCGTACCTGCGCCGGCGGCGGAACCGCAGGCAGCCAAAGCAAGAACCAGAGACAACCCCAAATCCTTAAACTGTACAAGCGTGTTTCCCTCCATGGTTTTCCTCCCGGTTATTCTTTCAAAGGATCATATTTTATTCCACTCCAGGCCACATTCGCGTGACTGGAAAATTCCAGAACGTTAAGCCTGATGCCGTGCACGAGCACAGACATCGGCCCTAAAATAAGATTCAACCCATGGCCGATCAGCACGATCAAAAAGCCCGCGGCCAGAGCACCGAATCCGCCGCCTAATCCATCCGCCATGGCATTGGTAGTATCAGCTATCGCCACTCCCGCCAGGCCTACGGCAAAAAGACGGACATACGATACCACATCGGTAAAATTATTCATGAGGCTCAAGCCAACCGTTCCCAGCCCTTCGCCTATTGTTCTTAGTATATTACGCTGCGGATTGGTGAATAAAATAACAAGCACGATACCCGTCAGTATCAGCCATTTTCCCCCTCCGGGAAAAATTTCCCCCAGAATCAAGGTGCGCGCCAGCAAGAACGCGGTCCAGAGAACACAAATCCAGCCGGCATCCGCCAATGCCGCCGGCGAAGGCAGTTTAATCAATGCGCGCCAGAAATGAGCAAGGGAAAGATGCAGCGCCCCCAGAAAAAAACAGAATGTCTGCATAAACCCGGCATCGTTTAACTGCGGGACTAACGGCCTCCATCCCCGTTTTAATACCCATCCCTGCCCAAAAAAAGTCCCGGTCAAAAGTCCCCAGACAACCGCGCAGGAACTTAACAGATACAACAGGAAAATTATTTTTTTCGTAGAAGCATCTTTCTTCAATCTATTCTGCATCCATACCATGAACAAAATATATATCAGCCCGTATCCGGCATCGCCGATCAATATCCCGAAAAAAACACTCAAGAACACCAGGAACACAGCGCTCACATCAATTTCCCGGTACCCGGGAATAATCCCCAAAAGATTAAACACCGGTTTTATCAAGCCGACCCATCGGGGAGTTCTGATCAGCGTCGGGACCGTATCCTCTTCCGCCGGATCCCGGAGAAAAACAGCCCATTGCTTTTCCCGGGCAGTTCTCAACAGGGAATCAACGGCATCGAAAGGGACATATCCGCACAAATAAACAAGGACTCCCGATTCCCCCATGCCTTTTAAAGCCGTGGTGAACCGCAGTTCTTTTTCAAGGTTCTCGCGCTGCCGCGCAATATCCTTTAAAAAAACGGCGCACCGGCATATCTCCTGCCGGAGCGTTTCTGCCGCCTTTCTATCATCCTCGAGTCTCCTGCGCATAGCGTTCAAGGACATACCGGGCGGGGCAATCTCCTTATACGGAATCTCCGGAATATCCATCCGCGATATAGCAAGACAATACGCGATGCCGTTGCGGACGGATATTTTTTTAACGATAAGTGATGCGGACAAAGATCCGATCTCGCCTTCCGGTATTTCATAAAAACGGAAGAATATCTTTTTTTCGGACAAAGCCCTGATCTTCTCCGGGTCAAAATCACCCCAGCGCTCCCATTCTCCGATCCGGGCCTTCAACGACACGGCATATTCCCCAAGCTGATCCAGCCGTTTTTCCAGATCGATGATATGTCGGCTTTGCGCCTTCCAGTCCGCATCCGGCTTAGCACGATATTCACAACCTTTATCCCCGCAGACCCGGGAAAGAACATCTAACGCCTTGTCCGCCAGCAGGATATCTTCCTGCAGCGCCGCGATATCCCCTCCCTGCGGAGACTGCTGATGCTCCACATGGACCACTCCCAGTCTGCGCAGATGGATAAGCGTGTCCCGCGCATCTTTGGACTGGCACAAACACCAGGCTTTTTTCATGGGGACGATCATCCTGCCACCTCGAATGCCAGCAATGTTTCAATCTTACGTTTGGCGATCTTGCTTCTTCCCACGGCATTCGCCATCTGATCACCGACGTAAATCTTGATCCTGCGGATCGCATCCTCCGCCTCGGGGATCTTTACTCTTTCAAACAAATTTACTCTCTGCGTGGTAATACGCAGTTCATGCCGGAGTATCTCTATCGCCCTTTGCGTAATCCGTATCTCTTCGCGCAAAGAAACCAACTCCCGCAAAAGATCGATCGCCGCGTCTACCCAGGGCGGGGTCAGAAACAGGTCGTATTCCACCCCGGCAAACTCCGCGCGTTCAAAAACAGGAATGTCCACCCCGGCGACATTTCTGGATCCGGTCACCACTTCACGCGGGGCTATCCAGGAGGACAACGATATCCCCGGCTCCGCGAGAAGCCCGGCCCAGGAAAGAACGGCGGCCTTCCTATCTTTCTCGGCGAGCATCTTCTCTTCAAGAAGACTGCCCCAACGCAGGATCTCCATCTGCAGTTGCTGCTTCTTTAGTTGTAACGTCGGCAGGTAACGCTGGAACTGGCGGAGATTATCCCGTTGTTTCTTTAATTCACCCTTTGTTAATTTTATCTTAACCATAAACCGGATTCCGTAATACGTAATTCGTAAACGGTAAATCGTAATGAAACCGGATTCCCCTGCGTAAAACCCCCTTTCACGATTTACTCATTACGAAATTACGGCAGAAAAGTTCACGGCGAATGCTGCCAGTACTGTTCGATCAGCGGCTTTTTAATACCGGTCTCCTCGGGAGTGAAACATTCACCCAAAATCCGCCATCCCCTATCCAATGCTTTTTCGAGAGGAATATTGACCTTTAAAGACATCATTTCGCTTTCAAATATCATTCCGTATTTAAGCAATTTCTTATCCCACGCGCTCATCTGGAAACCCATGGCCTGTTTTTCCAGCGTTTCGCGGTAACCGGCAAAAAGCTGGATCATGGTATCCATGATTGTGCGATGGTCGGAACGGGTCTTACCGTTCACCTGTTGTTTCAATCTGCTAAGGGATCCAAACGGTTCGATAACGCTGTTCTTCAAATAAAACTGTCCCTCGGTTATATACCCGGTATTATCCGGTACCGGATGCGTGACATCGTCTCCGGGCATCGTGGTCACCGCCAATATGGTAATGGAACCGGCGGTATCAAAATCAACCGCTTTCTCATAGCGGGCGGCGAGCTGACTGTAAAGATCTCCGGGGTAACCGCGGTTCGACGGGACCTGTTCCATGGTAATGGAGATCTCCTTTAACGCGTCGGCAAAATTGGTCATATCGGACAACAATACAAGCACCCGCCTGCCGTTTAGGGCAAAGTGTTCGGCGACCGCCAGGCTTATATCCGGGACCAGCAGGCATTCCCCCGTCGGATCGGAAGCGGTATGGATAAAAAAAATGGAGCGGGAAAGTGCGCCTTTTTCTTCCAGGGTATCCCTGAAGAAAAGATAGTCGTCGTATTTCAACCCCATGCCGCCGAGTATTATGATATCCACTTCGGCCTGGATCGCGATACGGGCCAGGACATCATTATACGGTTCTCCGGCTATGGAAAAAATGGGGAGCTTTTGGGACTCAACCAGAGAATTGAACACATCGATCATGGGAATACCCGTCCGGATCATTTTATTCGGGATGATCCTCTTCACCGGGTTTACCGGCGGGCCTCCGATATCCACGAGGTTGTCTTCCAGCACCGGGCCTTTGTCCAGAGGAAGACCGCTACCGTTGAAAATCCTGCCCAAAAGGTCTTCGCCGCCGGCAATGCGCATGGGATGCCCCAGAAAGCGGATCCGGTCCCCGGTGGAAACCCCTTTGCTCCCGGCAAATATCTGCAAGGATACGCGTTTCCCGTCGAGACGGATAACCTGGGCGAGCGAAACACCCCGCGAAGTAGAGATCTCGGCTATCTCATTGTATCCGACACCTTCCGCTTCCGCGGTAATAACGTCTCCCGCAATCTGAACGATACTGGTATAAGTTTTATGCATAAAAACCCTCTTAAGCAGTCTGATCAAAAAGTCCAACATGCGATATGTGTACGCCGCACAAAGGAACGACGCACGCAACGCAGCAAATCGGGCCTGCCGGCAGGCAGGCTTTTTCATCAAACTGCTAATCTTTCTTGCGTTTCTGTTCTACCAACAAAGATATCTCCTGTTCGATCTTTTCAAATTCGGCGGATCTGAACGAAGCGGAATTCCACCCCTTGAACAGTTGACGCAGTTGCTGGAAAAAATGAAGCGCTTTTTCTTTGTTTTCAAAATCAAACTCCGCTTCAAGAATATCGTAAATGAATGAAAAGATATATTTCTGCCGTTCCGCCGGACAGGCTTCGTCAACCGCATCAAAAGCGTTTTGCTGAAGATACACGAAATCAAAAAACTCTCCCTTGAGGTATTCAACGTAATCGGGCAGGGAAGTCCCTTCTTCACCGATAACCTTCATCATTTGGGACACCTCATGGCTTTTGCGCAGGATCTCCCGCCCTTTTTCAAGATGACGCCGGTCGATTATGCTGAGATATTTGCTCCAGCTGATCAAAGGGTCTATCGCCGGATAACGCCTGGCATCGGAACGCTCACGGGAAAGCCCGTGAAACGCGCCCACCACTTTTAACGTGGCCTGGGTCACCGGTTCTTCGAAATTTCCGCCCGCCGGGCTGACGGTCCCGCCGATAGTAACCGACCCTATAGACCCGTCATACAGCCTGACCACTCCCGCGCGCTCATAAAAAGAGGCTATCCGCGATTCCAGATACGCCGGGAACGCTTCCTCCCCGGGAATCTCCTCCAGGCGCCCGGACATTTCCCTCATGGCCTGCGCCCATCGGGAAGTGGAATCCGCCAACAGCAATATATTCAACCCCATCTGCCGGTAATATTCGGCGATAGTCACCGCAGTATATACGCTTGACTCCCGCGCCGCAACCGGCATGGAACTGGTATTGCATATAATCACCGTGCGGTCGCTCAACGGTTTCCGGGTCCGGGGGTCGACCAATTCCGGGAAGGTCTTCAGGGTCTCCACCACTTCTCCCGCCCGCTCGCCGCAGGCCGCGATAATAACGACATCCGCCTCCGCGTGCCTGCTGATCAATTGCTGCAGCACGGTCTTTCCGGCGCCAAAAGGCCCGGGAATACAATACGTTCCTCCCCGGGCAACCGGGAAAAGCGAATCAATCAAACGCATCTTGGTTACCAAAGGTTCCACGGGTTTCAGCCGTTCAGCATACGCCCTAATCGGTATTTTTACCGGCCAGCGCTGCTTCAGGTACACATTCTCTTCTTTCCCCGATGGATCCCGAAGACAGGCAATCGGCTGTTTCAGATTATACCTGCCCATATTCGCGATACTGACCACCTCGGCGGACCCCGTCAAAGAGAACGGGGCCATAATAAAATGCCTGAATATCTTTTCCGGAACAAACCCCAGGCGGACCCCGGCTTTTACCCTGTCTCCTTTTTTAACCAACGGCGTAAATTCCCACTCCACGGAGTCGACAAGAGAAGATAAATACACTCCCCGTTTCAGAAAAAAACCGTACTCTTCCGCCAGAGGAGGCAGGGGATTCTGCAAGCCGTCAAAGATCTGCCCCAAAAGCCCCGGGCCGAGTTCTACGGAAAGCAACTCCCCCGTGAACTCCACCGTATCCCCCACCCGCAGTCCGCCCGTATTCTCATACACCTGGGTCTCCGCCTCATTATTCCTGACGCGGATAACCTCGGCTTTAAGAAACTCCGCCCCGCTCTGTATATATGCCACTTCGTTCTGGATTACCGCTGAATCAACCCGCGCGGTCACCATATTACCGCTGATTTTTATAACCTTCCCTTTTCTCTTAGACCGCATATTTTCCCCCGGCTATCACTCCCGGCTCGCCGCCGGCAACCCCCGCTCCAATTCTTTTTGTTTATCCGCTCCGGAGATTTTATCCCAGCGCAGAATAATATTCAGCTTCAACGCATAAACAACCAAAGCTTCCATATCGAAATAATGCCCCATTGAAAGCTCATCAAGTTTTTTCCACCGTTCCTGATCCAGGAATTTCTCGCTGTCAATAAGTGCCGCGATACGATGGCTGTTCATCGCGATATGATACAGTGCCGTTTCACTGTATCCGTCCCGGCGCAAATACCGGGCCGCTTCTACCTTCCTGCGGACGGCGCGGATCTTCACCAGCTCATTGCGTAACGCGGTTTCAAATCTCAGCCATTCTTTTAACAGGGGGAAATCCTGTTTTTCTTCAAGGAGAATATCCCCCCCGCACAGCGTTAAAACAGCATAGTCCTTTGCCGGAATCAAATCACTGCACTGCCGGAGGAACTGTTCGAATAAAAACGGCGGCTTTGCCCCGAAATGAAGCATAGGCAGGCTTGCGATAAGATAGTAGTAATTCGACATGTTAACTCCCCGCTCACGGCTCATAGAGGGTAAAGCGGGTCCCCTCCTGCGGTTTACGGACAACGAACCATGAACTATTCTGATTGTTCTCCTTTGAGTATTTCCGCCAGTTTCGGCTTCACATGAGTTCCCAGATATTGCGCCAGGGACTTATCGGTAAAATCGAAATGCGATTTCCCGGAGTCAAAACTGATGACAAAACCGGCCTGGATATCATCCTGCGCGCGCAACTCTATCCCCCTTTTAAGTTCGCCTTTCAACTTATTCAGGAAATCCTCCTCTAAAACTCGCCTGTCCTGTTCTTTAAGATATACCTGAACTCCCGTATCCTGTCCGCGGCAGTATTCCTTTATCAACTCGGAGATGATCGCCGCAAGAGCATCCGGTTTCAATGCCGCGGATGCTTGCGCAACCATTACCCTTTCAAGCATTTCGAATATCTCCTGTTTCAAAGAAAGCAGCAAATCTCTCCCCGCCTGCTTAAGAGCGGCCTGTGAGCTCGCCTGCAGGCTGTCAATTCTGTCCCGCGCCTCCTCGGTCATTTTTTTCGCTTGAGATTCTGCTTTTTGCAGGATTATCCCGGCTTTGTCCCGCGCCTCCTGTTCAATCCGGCGGGCATTTTCTTCCGCGGCCCGGCTGCCTTCCTGGTTTATTTTCTCGATAAGTTCCTTGATCTGATCTGTCATAAAACACTCCTTACGCTTACCCTACAGGATATTCTCAACCGCCTTAAGAGGATCTCCCGCTTCCAGGATCGGCCTGCCCACCACCAGATAGTCGCTTCCCGCATTCAACGCTTCTTCCGCCGTCGCAGTCCTTTTCTGGTCATCATGCGGCGATGTTTTCGGCCGGATCCCGGGGGTCACAATTATGAATTTCTTTTTGATGGTTTTACGCAGTAAACGGACCTCCCGGGCGGAACAGACTACGCCGTCAAGCCCGGATGCCATCCCCTCCCGCGCCAGTTTCAAAACGTCTGCGGGACTTGTTTCCCGGCTGGTCAAAACCGTTACGCCTATCAACAACGGCCTGCGCCGGCGGAGTAATTTCGCTTCTGTCCTCGCCGCTTGTGCGGCGGCAGAGACCATTTCTTTCCCTCCGCTTATATGCACGGTAATCATTCTTATATCCAGCCGCACCGACTGCCGCACGGCACAGGCAACCGTATTGGGAATATCGTAAAACTTCAAATCAAGGAATACTTCCGCGCCTTTATTACGGATATACTCGATGACCCGGGGCCCCGCGGCGGTGAACAATTGAAACCCTACTTTAAAAATCCCCACGGATGGATACAGCTTATCGACAAAATATCTGGCCCTGTCGAACGTATCAACGTCGAGAGCGACGATAAGATTCGTATTGTTTATTGCGTACAGCGTATCGCGTGTCATGATCGTATCGAGCCGATTAAAGAATTGATACTGCCGATTTTATGCGCGCGTAAATACCGTTGGATCCCATCAACGATCTCCCCCGTGATACCGGGGGTTACGAAATTCGCGGTGCCTACGGCGACCGCAGTCGCCCCGGCAATCAAGAATTCAAGGGCATCCCCCGCGTTCATGATGCCTCCCATGCCGATGACGGGAATGCCGAGTTTCTGTGCGGCATCACAGACCATTTTCAAAGCAAGAGGCTTGATGGCCGGGCCGCTTACCCCGCCTATACGATTACCCAATTTCGGCCGCCGCCCGGCGATATCTATGCTCATGCCGTAAAAAGTATTGACCAGGCTTACCGCATCGCTGCCGGCTTGTTCCGCGGCAAGGGCTATTTCCGTAATATCGGTAACGTTCGGAGACAACTTGGTAATAACCGTTTTACGCGTGGCTTTTCTAACCGTTTTCACAACGGCATATGTCGCGCGGGCATCCTGCGCGATGAGAGGATACTTCGTTCCCCCTTTTTTATGAACGACATTCGGGCAGGAAATATTCAATTCGATCGCCTCAACCGCCGGTATCGCATCCAGTCTGCGCGCAAGGACTGCAAATTCTCCCGCATCCCCCTCTGAAGCAATGCTAACAATCAGGGGAACGCCGATTCTCTTTAAAACCGGGAGCTTTTCTTTAAGAAAAACTTCCGCCCCCGGATTTTCCAGGCCGATAGAATTCAACATCCCCGCGTATGTCTCGCAGGTACGGGGGGGAATGTTTCCCGGGCGGGGATTCAAAGTAATGGTTTTCGACACGATCGCGCCCAGTTTTTTCAAAACGGCAAGAGACCCGAACTCCTCGCCATACCCGAATGTTCCGGAAGCGGCCATTACCGGATTTTTAAGAACCAGTTTCCCGATTTTTACCGAACATTTCACCTGCATAGTTCTCTGTGTGTTACTCACTTTGTATCTTTTTCAGCCGTTTAATACCGTATACAAAAGGAACCGGTTTTACCGTTAACGCGCTTTCATACGCTTTGGCGGCCTCTTCGTACATTCCCTTCCCCATATACGCGTCTCCCAAACGACGGAAGGCTTCGATAAAATGAGGGTCGAACTCTATGGCTTTTTTCAAAGATTCAACAGCCCGGTCGTACATCCGGTAATCCCGGTAAACCCCTCCGAGGCCGGCATAAAACAACGCGGATTCCGGATCGATCAAAACCGCCCGGAGACACTCGTTGATTGCCTGATCCTGCCGGCCCTTTTTATGATACGCGCGGCCGAGCGCATAATGGACAAGCGCATACTCCGGATCGATCTTGAGCGCTTCATTCAAAAGAACCAAAGCCCGGTCGGATTTCCGCTGAAGGACATAAACATCCGCGAGTATAATGCGGACCGGGATATCATCGGGCGACAGCTGAAGCGCTTTCCGGCATTCGACTATGGCGTTTTCATACCGGCCTTTTTTCCCGAAAACAAGCGCAAGGCCTGTGTGCGCTTCCGAGGAACCGGGGTCAAGCCCGAGAATACGCCGATACGTCTTGAGCGCATTATGATGTTCCCCGTTCATATCATAGGCGTTCGCCAGCATTCCCATGACATCAACGGCATACGGATCAAGCGCCAAAGCCTTCTTCAGAATATCTACCGCTTCACTATACCTGCTTTGTTCCTGGTATATCGCGCCAAGGCCTTTATAAAAAACCGTCTGCCGGGGGTCAAGACGAACAGCCTGCGCAATCTCCCGGAGGGCTTCGGGAATTTTTCCCAGATCGTGGTATAAACGGCCGAGGGTATAATGCGCTCTCGGATACGCGGGGTCGAGTTTGATCGCTTCCGTCAAAACCGCCGCCGCCTTATCATATTTTTTCTGAGAAAGATAGATATCTCCGAGCGTGTCACGCGCCGCGGCATTGCCGGACTCAAGCTTGAGCGCCTTTTCACATTCTACTATCGCCTGGTCATACAGGCCTTTTCGCCTGAAAATGCGGGCGATCTGCGCATAAGCATACGCATAATCGGGAACGGTCTTTATCCCTTTCTCCAATTCAAGAAAAGAATCCTCGAGCATCCCTTTGGCGTAGTAAATATCCGCCAGGCCGAAATGCGCCCATCCCGCCGTCATTCCTTTTGGATGAAGGGCCGCCGCCCGTTCATACGCGTCCAGAGCCTTGTCATACCGCTTCTGGATCGCGTATATCATACCCAGGCGCAGATATGCCTCGGCGCGGTCAGGCGAGAGTTTCCCCGCCTGTTCCAGTTCTCCGAACGCTTCTTTGTATTTACCGTCCTTATATAAAAGTATCCCGTTTTCAAAATGTTTTTCCTCCGCGGTTTTCGCGAAAACATCCGGGGAAACCGCGGACAACAAAACCGCCAGCACACAATATCCTGCGATACTCATTATTACGCGCAACTTCGGGTTAAAAACTCGGCTCAATGCACAATATCTTATACTTTTTAAAATCCTTAAGCCCTCCCTGCATAAAACTCAAGTTGGTGAGATATTTCAATTTACACCAGGTAAGGAATTTCGATTTCGGATCCATATCAAAATTCCACTTCACGTACTGATACAGAAAATAGTCGGTCAGCAAGAAAGAAATAAGCGTGAATATCTCAAACCCCGCCCCGGCGACAGTGAAACTCAAGATCAATCCTATCACGAAAAACAGGCCGAAGAGATGCATCAGGTGAAAATTACCGATATACACAAACCCGCGCAAAGGGAACGGCAGGGTGAAAGACGGGCACCCGTTAACGCATTGCAGGAGTATCTCAATGCCGTTCTTCTTTACGTATTTATTTAAAAGCGGCAGATGCGCCTGCCCGTAAGTAACCCATACTTTCCGTAAGGCCCGGGTATCCGCGCGGTGCATATGGTCGACTTTCGCCAGGGGGGCGAAATAGAATTTCCAGCCTTTACTTCTGTGCTGGTAACTTAAATCCATATCCTCGCCCGTCGGCAGGTCCCAGAATTTTCCGCCGATATCTTTCATTGCCGACCTGCGGTACGCCACATTGCAGGTTCCGAAGAAATAACCGCGGTGCCCGCAGATATCGGAGGGTTTGGGATGAGCCGGAAAATCGGGATAATACCCTTCTTTTATAAAGCCGTACCGGGGCGCGACCATGTTAAACCGGAAGTGCTGACACCATGCCTCCACCATATTATTCGGATCGACTTTTAACGTATAGACCTCGCCTCCGACAGCGGCTATTTTAGGGTCGCGCTCAAAATGCTTGAGCATCTCATTGACCCAGTTTTTATCCGGCGCGCAGTCACCGTCTGTGAAAAACAAAAAATCCCCTTTAACCACCTCGAGTATTTTATTACGCGCGAATCCCGGCGAAGGACAATTCGGAATCTCAACAAGTTTGATAAACGGGTATTTTTTCTGCCATTCCTTGACGATCTGGACGGTTTTATCCGTTGAACCGCCGTCACCCACCACCCATTCCCAGGAATCCCGGGGATAGTCGACATTTAAGAGGAATTCAAAACTTTTTTCGATAGTCCGCTCAAAATTCCTAACCGGAATGATGATGGAAATAAAAGGCGCCTTTGCCATCTTTTCCCTCCTTAACTGGATTTGTCGTCCTTTTTGAAGCGCATATCCCGTTCCTCGCCCTGTCTATTCCTCCTCTATGCCGGCACACATGATACCGTATGCCCTTACCAGATTATGTCCGAGGAATCGAATACCGGGCCCTCTTTACAAACCCTCCGGTACCCCGTTTTAGTATTAATAACGCACCCCAGACACGCACCGATCCCGCAGGCCATATGAGCTTCTAAAGAAAGCTGGGCGGCAAGCCCATGTTTTCGCGCAATCCCGCTTACCGCCTTAAGCATGGGCTTCGGCCCGCAGGCAAATATAGTTGACGGTTGACGGTTCACCGTTGACAAAATAGACGCGAGTAAATCGGTGACAAGGCCTTTGAACCCGCGAGAACCGTCGTCAGTTGCTATTGTAACATCGCAGCCGCATTTTTTAAACTCTTTTTCGCACAAAACATGCCCTTTGGTCCGGGCACCGACTAAAACTTTTATTCTCCCCCTCCCTTTGTTTACCGGAGAGTGTAACCCGGAAGTTTTTATCTCCCCCATTTTTTCCGCAAGGAACAATAAAGGAGCGGCCCCCATGCCTCCGGCGACCAATATCTGCCCGTGATTCACGGATCGCGAATTACAGGAAAACCCGTTCCCCAGGGGGCCGATAACATCCAGCAGTTCCCCGGGCTTTATATTCGAAAGGAGCTCTGTCCCTTGGCCTACCACTTCGTACAAAACCTCCACCCGCCGATTACCCGCCCCATGAATACTGAACGGCCTCCGCAACAACGGGTGCAACCCCTCGCCGGATCTAATCATCACAAACTGTCCGGGCAAAGCCGCCCGGGCTATTCCAGGAGCTTCAAATTCCAGATGGAAACAGTTCCTTTTCATCCTGGAGTTCCGAATTACTTTTGCCTTTACTCGAACCATTTTTCTCCAAAACAAGCGTGCTTCTCCCGAGATAAATAATAAGGCCGGTGAACAAGAAAAAAGTTATCAAAATCCCGGCTGTCTCCCCAAGATACGAAGTTATACCGTTCATCATAACATCATCCCACGATTCCACCAGAAGCGTAATAAACAACACTGCAAAAATCGCCCCCATCTCTCTTCTAAGCCAGATAAATTTCATGGGTAAATATTCGTTGATATCTCTCTCGAATAAAATCCGAAGGGAAGGAAAAATACGGGGGACGCTGCGTTTATATTCCGGGAACTCCGCGGGAAACAAAACCAGCAGTTTCTTTTCTTCGCTGAAGATGAGAAAAATGTACCGGATAACGAAACCGATCAGGAAAAGAGCCGCCACCCACCACTTGAATAACATGAGCACAATTCCCGACCCGATCAACAATATGCCTAAATACATGGGATTCCGGACGAATGCGTACGGACCGCTCCTGATAAGCGCATGCCCGCGGAGGGAATATTCGGACTTATACCCGCGGGCGGAAGCGCGGAAAAGCTGCCCCAAAAGAATACAGGTGATCCCCAGGACCTCGAAAAACTCATCCCATAATTCCATCTTTCCCCGGCGCAGAAAGAAATCGGGGAAAACGCTGATTCCCAACAAAACAATGATCATGATCACACCGTTGATCTTAAGACGCTTTTTCATGATTCCTGCATCCTCCTGAAGATGTAACGCATATCCCCGGTTACACACAACTGACTATTTCTGACACCGCGGACAAAAATATGTCCCCCGCCCGCCCAACGGGATTCTTTTGATCGGCGTTTTACAGCAAAAACACGGTTCGCCTTGCCGCCCGTACACCTTGTGCTGCGACTTAAAATCGCCTTTCCGGCCCGACAGGCGTACATAAGTATCCACGGAAGAACCTCCGGACTTCACCGCCTCTTTTAAAATCTCCTTTATAGCAAGTAAAAGCCCCTCCTTTTCCGTTTCCGACAGAGAACACGCGGGCCGCGCCGGATGGATTCCCGCGCGGAATAAGCTTTCCGCCGCGTACAGATTGCCTATACCGGCAATAAACGCCTGGTCCATTAAGAGCGGTTTGATTTTCGTTCTTTTCGTTTCCAACTTTCTCTTAAAATCTTCGGCGCTCAAACCGAACGGCTCGGGGCCGAGCCGTTGAATAAACCGCAAAGAACGCCAGTCATCAAGAAGCTGTATGTCGGCGAAAAGACGCTGGTCATTGAAATCCATTATCTTTCCGTTCGAAAAATGGAAGCTCAAACTGCTCTTCTTCCCGTTGCCCGGATAAATCAGCTGCCCGGTCATCTTTAAATGAATAACCAGGGATTTCCCGTTAGACAATTCCAGGACCAAAACTTTCCCCATACGCAGGATATCCGTTATCAGAAGACCGGCA
>JAQTZX010000004.1 GCA_028687525.1 Candidatus Omnitrophota bacterium | reverse complement strand
CGGCGAGCGGTGCATGCTCACGGGACGAGCCGCAGCCGAAATTTTTACCCGCAGCGATAATATCGCCTGATTTAACATTCGCGGAAAAATCAGGACGAATGCTCTCCATACAATGCCTGCCCAGTTCGGACGCATCGGTAGAGACCAGATATTTCGCCGAAATTATATCGTCGGTGTTGATATCGTCGCCAAACTTGTGCGTTGTCCCTTTTAGTATCATACTCGTATCTGTAGCGGGTAGAGCTTACTCTTTCGGTCCTTGTACCCGGTACGCTTCAAGATGCACCCGGTACACAATTCGCTTCTACCTGTTAAACTTCCTCCGGATGCGTTATCCTGCCGGTAATCGCGCTTGCCGCCGCGACCGCCGGGCCCGACAAGTATACAAAAGACTTCGGACTCCCCATCCTGCCGATGAAATTGCGGTTTGTAGTCGCCAAACACACTTCACCATCGGTTAATATACCTATATGCCCCCCCAGACACGGTCCGCAGGTAGGAGTAGAAAAGATCCCGCCTGCATCCACGAATATCTCCGCAAGCCCCTCCTGTATCGCCTGCGTGTAAATGCTCTGGGTACCGGGGATAACGATCAACCTTAAACCGGATTTGGCCTTTTTGCCCTTAAGTATACGCGCGGCAATCCTCAAATCTGTTATCCGGCCGTTCGTACAGGAACCGATAACCACCTGGTCAAGCCTGGTATCCTTCAACTTTTTTACCGGTTTAACATTACCGGGAAGATGCGGACAGGCGACTTGCGGATCCATGCCGCTGACATCCCATTCATACACTTTGGCATACTGGGCATCTTTATCGCTATGCAGATTCAACAATTCCTCTTTTTTGTGAACTGTTACCGGTGAACTATTACTTCTTTTGACGAAGTCAAAAGTTTTTTCATCCGGCTCAATTATCCCCGCCCTTGCCCCCGCTTCAATAGCCATATTACTCATGGTAAAACGGTTATCCATATTCATCCCGCGGACAACCGGACCGGTAAATTCCATCGCGCTATACAATGCCCCGTCCACACCAATGGCGCCTATGGTGAACAGAATCAAATCTTTACCTCCTATCCATTTCCCCACTTCTCCCTGATAAACGAATTTTATGGAAGGAGGCACTTTAAACCAGCATTTTCCATCTGCCAGTCCACGCGCAAGGTCCGTGGAACCGATACCGGTCGAATAACACCCCAGGGCGCCATACGTGCACGTATGGGAATCCGCTCCAATCACCAGATCCCCGGGTTTCACCAGCCCGAGCTCGGGTAAAAGGGCATGTTCAATCCCCATCCTGCCGACCTCGAAATAATTTTCAATGCCCTGTTCAGCGGAAAAACGGGAAACAAATTTACATTGATTGGCGCTGCGCGCATCCTTTGCCGGAGCAAAGTGATCTGAAACAAAAACCACCTTCTTCCGGTCAAAAACCCTGGTAAACCCGGCTTTTTTAAATTCCTCTATCGCCAACGGAGCGGTGATATCATTTGCTAAAGCCAAATCAATATCCGCCTCAATGAATTCACCGGGCCGGATGTTTTTTTTATCGGTATGCTTCAGTAAGATTTTCTCTGCAATAGTATGAGCCATACTCGTATCTGCACCGGGTGCAGATTCTGCTTCCGTCTATTACTAAAGAAGCACCCGGTGCGCTTTTTGAGAAGCCACCCCGTTAAAAACAAATGCAGTACCGGGTACTTTGTTACATCGAAACAACATGTCAATGCTGTACCCGGTACACAACTCGCACAACCTGTTACCCTTTGAACTTCCGCAGCACGATGGTTGCATTGTGCCCGCCGAAACCCAGAGAATTCGACATGCAAACATCCAGGTCATATTCCCTGGCCGTATTGGGGACATAATCAAGGTCGCAGTCCGGATCGGGGTGCTGGTAATTAATAGTAGGCAATACAACTTTATTCTTTATGCTCAAGCAGCACGCCACAAACTCTATACCGGCCGCGGCCCCCAGCAAATGGCCGGTCATGGATTTGGTGGAGCTGACCATGACTTTTTTAGCGTGATCCCCCAGCGACTTCTTTATCGCCAGGGTTTCCACTTTATCGTTCATTTTGGTGGAAGTACCGTGGGCATTTATGTACTCCACTTTTTCCGGGTTCATTTTCGCATCCCTAAGAGCCCATTTCATAGACAAAGAAGCGCCGTATCCCTCGGGATCAGGGGCGGTCAAATGATAAGCATCGCAGGACATGCCGAATCCCGCTACTTCCGCGTAAATATACGCACCCCTTTTACGGGCATGTTCAAGAGACTCTAAAACCACGAGGCCGCATCCTTCAGACATAACGAAACCGTTGCGTTCAGCGTCAAAAGGACGGCTTGCCTGCTGAGGTTCATTATTCCTGGTACTCAACGCTTTCAAGGCGCAGAAACCGCCTACTCCCAGGGGAGTTATACAACTCTCTGTTCCGCCGGATACCATTACATCCGCGTCACCGCGCTGAATTATCCTGAAAGCCTCTCCTATGGAATGATTTCCCGAAGCACAGGCTGTGGTAATACAAGTATTGGGGCCTTTTAAACCAAAAACCATCCCGATATGCCCGGCGGCCTCGTTCACGATAAGCATAGGAATCAAAAAAGGCGTTATCCGTCCGGGCCCGCCTTTTAAAAGAACCGAATGTTCTTCCTCCATGATTCGCAGGCTCCCGATACCCGAACCCACCACCACTCCTATGCGCTCCCGGTCCTCTTTATCCAAAACCAGCCCCGAATCGTCAATCGCCTGCCTGGCGCTTGCTATCGAAAACTGTATGAATTTCTCCATCCGGCGGGCGTCTTTCTTGTTGATCCCGTAAAGCTGCGGATCAAAAAACTTCACTTCTCCGGAAATCTTGGCGTCAAATTCCGAAGCGTCGAACAAAGTCAACGGCCCGATACCCGACTTACCCTCTTTAAGAGAATTCCAAAAAGTATTCTTATCATTGCCGACCGGTGAAATAACCCCTAACCCGGTTACCACTACTCTGTTTTCAGTCATAGTTTCAGCAGTTTGTTGAGAAATCCGTTTAATCAGTCTGCTCCCCGGAGCTCCGGATTATGGAACTTTACGGCTTTACAGCCGTGGTCCCCTGAAAACCCGCCGCCGCTTCGCACCTGCCTCTCGGCAGGCCGAGGGTCGGCGAGGTCCGCCTTCATGAGCGCGGATGACCATCTCGCCGGAGCGCAGCATTCATCTGCGTGTTTACACACGGGGTTTTCTGCGCGAAGGCGGATAAACACGCACGAGACCGCACACATCAAAACTTATAAGAAAATTTGGTACGCGCGCATGCACCGGCTATACGCCGCGCACGGGCTTTTTAACAGACTGTAAGTTAAAAACCCCCCCCTTCTCTCGTTCTTGCTTAGGGGGGGGTAGGATGTCCTGCAGTATTTATATTTTACACAATCACTTACCGGCAGTCTTATCTTCAATATATTTTACTGCCTCTCCGACAGTGGTGATCTTTTCGGCATCCTCATCCGGGATCTCAATACCGAACTCTTCCTCAAACGCCATGACCAGCTCAACCGTATCCAAAGAATCAGCACCGAGATCATCGACAAACGATGCTTCCTGGGTCACTTCCTCCGGTTTCACACCAAGTTGTTCAGCTATTATTGATTTAACCTTCTCTTGAACTGCCATTCTTTTTCCTCCTTTATTACCGTGCGCGGCGCTCTTCTCACTTCCCGTTCCCGGATTTGCGCGCTACTGGTTTAAACCATTACCATTCCACCGTCCACTACTATCGTTTGCCCTGTTATGTAATCAGCGTCTTTTGAAGCCAGAAACAAACAGGCCTGTGCCACATCTATAGGCTCGCCCAGCTTCCCGAGAGGTATCTGCGCCTGCATTTTATTCCGTATCTCCTCTGAAAGCTTTGCGGTCATTTCCGTCTGTATAAAACCCGGCGCAACCGCATTCACTGTTATATTACGCGCCGCCAGTTCCCGCGCGGCGGTTTTGGTAAAAGCTATAATCCCGCCTTTTGAAGCGGCATAATTTGCCTGGCCGGCGTTGCCGATAATTCCTATTATAGAAGCAATATTAACGATCTTTCCTGAACGCTGCTTTATCATCACCTTGGAAACGGCTTTGGTACAATTGAAGGGCCCTTTAAGGTTTACGTTCAGGACCGCATCCCAATCCGCTTCATTCATCCGCAGGAGCAAACCATCCCTGGTGATGCCGGCGTTGTTAACTAATATATCAACCTTAGCGAATTTGTCAAGAATTTTGTTTACCGATCCCTCAACCTCCTTGTAATTGGTAACATCTACCTGCATGGCCAGGGATTTCCTGCCTAAAGCCTCTATATCCGCGCACGTTTTTCCGGATTCCTGTTCGTTCACGTCCCATATAACCGCATCCGCCCCTTCTTGAGCAAACAAAAGAGCTATCGCGCGCCCTATTCCCCGGGCGCCCCCGGTAACCAAAACCACCTTATCCTTAAACCGCATCAGATTCCCCCATTCTTAGTTTATCAATATCCTGTTTTTTCTCCATATTCACCACCTGCGCTTCGGGATCAGTATAACGCATCAACCCTTTCAATACCTTTCCCGGACCAAATTCGAAAAACCTGCGTATATTGCTGGAAAGCATGAACTTCAGGGAAGCTTCCCAAAGGACACTGGAATAAACCTGTTTAACCAGATTCTCCCTGATCTCCCCTGCTGAAGAAAACGGAATAGCGGTCACATTGCTGATAACGGGAATTACCGGCTCGGAAAATTTTATTTTATCGATTTCTTTTGATATCCTGACTGAAGCATTTTTCATGTAAGAAGAATGAAACGCCCCGCTTACTTCAAGGAGGATAGTCCGTTTTGCTCCCATTTCACCGGCAAGCTTCCCCGCTTTCTTTATCTCATCTATTCCTCCCGAAATAACCACCTGGCAGGGACAATTGATATTGGCTATCTCCGTTCCCGTAATCTTACAGGTCTCTTTCACCTTTTCCAAATCAAGGCCTATAATAGAAAGCATCTTACCGGGGTTCTTGATGGCTTCCTCTTCCATAAATTCCCCCCTGATCCTTACCAAATGCACGGCATCCTCGAAAGTAACCGCCTGCGCGGAAACCAAAGCGGAATATTCCCCCAGGCTTAAACCGGCGGAAAACGAACCGGGAGATATTCGATGCCGCGCGGCCGCCTTAAACGCCTCCCAGGCTGCTATACTGACGGTCAGGACTGCCGGCTGACAATTCCGGGTCTGGGTCAATTCCTCGATTGGGCCTTCAAAGCAAAGTTCGGATAAAGAAAATCCCAGTACCGCATCCGCCTTATCGAAAACATCTTTGCTTTCCCGAAAAGTTTCGTAAAGATCTTTCCCCATTCCCACATATTGCGCGCCCTGCCCGGCAAATAAATATCCGCATCGATCCATTGTATTGCGCACCTCTATTTTCTCAACGCTTCCAGGATCTTCTCATTAAATTTACGTTCAACCTCTTCCTGTGCCACCCGGATAGCGTTCTTGACGGCATTAGCGTTCGAACGCCCATGGCCGATGATGACAACCCCGTTAACACCCAATAACGGCGCGCCGCCATATTCGGAATAATCTATCTCTTTCCTGAAAGATTTCAGACTCCCCCTCATTAAAAGATACCCCAAGATACTCCATATACTGCTTTTGATATGCTTTTTTAGAAATATTTGCAGAGACTCGGCAAGGCTTTCGGAGACTTTTAAAGCCACGTTCCCGACAAAGCCGTCACAAACGATAATATCGCTTTTCCCGGAATAAAGGTCTCTCCCCTCGACATTACCGATAAACTTCAGATGGCTCTTTTGAAAAAGTTCGTGGGTCTCCTTAAAGAAATCCGTGCCTTTTCCCGCCTCTTCGCCGATATTCAACAATCCTACCCTGGGATCGGCACGGTTGAGGATATACCGTGAATACGCGTCCGCCATGATCCCGTATTGCACCAGTTGCACAGGCTTGGGATCGATATTTGCTCCCACATCGATAATAAGGGCTATCCCCTTGAGGGTCGGTAAAATCAAAGCGATACCCGGCCGTTCGATCCCGGGCAATAACCCCAGGCTGAGAGTCCCCGCGCAAACAACGGCCCCGGTATTCCCCGCGCTGAAAAAAGCGTCTCCCGTACCGTCACGCACAAGGTTCAAACCGACCACAATAGAGGAATTCCGCTTCCTCCTGACACTAAGCGCCGGAGACTCGCACATCTGAATAACATCCTCGGCATTATGAACCCCTATCTTGTCTCCCGAATACTTTGCCCGGTGCAACAGAGTTTTGATCCTCGCCTCATCCCCTACTAAAACCACATCCGTACCGTACTCCCGTACCGCGGCTATTGTGCCGGCTATAACCACTTCGGGGGCATGATCACCCCCCATAGCATCTACTATTATTTTCATGAAAGTCGGCCCGGGTTGTATTTCTAAGCTTTTTCTTTTTTCTTCTTATCTTTGGTTTTGGTCTCAAGTACCTGTCTGCCGTCATAATAACCGCATATCGTACAGACCCGATGCAGCAATTTAGGCTGTTTACACTGAGGACATTCGGCAAGATTATCAAGTTTTACCTTCCAATGCGTCCGGCGTTTTCTCCCTCTTTGTTTAGAATGTCGTTTTTTTGGTAGTGCCACGTTTATCTCCTTCCTGATGTTTTAAAAACGCACCCTTCAACGATACCAGGCGCGAATTCTAACGCTCTATGAACTCTAAAAGAACGCCTGGTCCCGGAATAACCGGAATCAGGTGCATGTTCAACTATCTGCAAGTGCACAAACCTCTATTAATATTCTCTCCGCACTTCACGCATAACCCCCGGCAATCCTGCTTACACAGAGGATTGATCGGGTAATCGAGAATTATTTCTTCCCGTATATCCCCATCAAGCTCAAGAATAGGATGCGACTTATCACTTTGATAATTAAGCCGGAAGTTTTTCTCCAGGTCAAGCCTGAATTCCTCAAGGCACCGGCTGCAAACGAACCGGATGACGGTTTTCAAAGACATTTCCACGGTGACCGCATTACAAATCCTGGATACCTCCGCTTCCAGATAGACCGGTTCGGAGAACTTAATCATGTCCGTATCCAAGTCGAAAGCTCCCCCGGGAACCGTTTCAGTCAAAATACAGCCTTCTGCCGGGATATGTTCCGTGTTTATCTTCATTTCCCGTGGCGTAATTTCCTCTTTATCTCTTTTTCCACAAAATCCGGGACAAAACTGGATAAATCCGCGCCAAGTAATGCGGCTTCCTTAAGAAGTTTTGAAGATATATAACTATAAGACTCATGCGGCATCAGGAATATGGTTTCCACATCACCGGCAAGTTTCCGGTTAGTCAAGGCCATCTGAAATTCGTATTCAAAATCAGATATCATGCGTAAACCGCGCACCAGTACTCTTGCCTTCTTTCTGTGCGCATAATCAATCACCAGGCCGTGAAAGCTGTCAACGATCACCCCATCTATACCGTCGGTAGCCTGTTTTAACATCTGTATCCTCTCACGGACGCTGAAAAGAGGTTCTTTATACGGATTATAAGCTACTGCCACAGTGATTTCCGAAAATATCTCCTGGGCTCTCTTTATAAGGTCGATATGCCCATAGGTAACCGGATCAAAAGTTCCCGGATAAATCGCTTTTTGGCGCATGTTTTTTGTAAAAAGATAATACGGTATCCCCGTATTTTACCTGTCTGAACAAAGCCAGTTTCCCCGTGTTTACAGGCATGATATCCTTTTTAAAATGCTGTACAACTATGAAACCACGAGCGCCTAATATATCATACGCATCCAACATTTGCAAGGTTTTTTTTGCCATATCCTTATAATAAGGCGGATCGAGGAAAATAACGTCAAAAACCCTCCCTTTCAGGCTTAAACTCACCACCACGCGCGAAGACTCCCCCGGAATGACCATTTCGTTATGAAGACCCAGCAAAGAAAGGTTCTCTTTAAGCTTATTTACACACAGCCGATCCTGCTCCACAAAAACCGCTTCCCGGGCGCCCAAAGAAAGAGCCTCTATGCCTACACTTCCTGATCCGGCAAAAAGTTCCAGAAAAACCCCATCCCGCATATCCCCCAGGATGTCAAAAAGCCCTTTTTTCACATTATCCTGCGTGGGACGGATGTGCTTCGGAGCAGAAATAATGCGACCTTTAAATTTACCTGAAATAATCCGCATAAATGATCAGGTTAATGATGGTTAAAGAAGGTTAATGATGAATGTCTAACAACACTCTTGTTAAAGGAGGTTAAAACCGGATTCCCCATTAACCCCCTTTAACTCTCTTTAACCCCCATTAACCATCATTAACTTTATTGTTATCCTACCAACACAAACTTCTCATATTCCGGGAATCTTTGCAGCAACTTAGCTTTTAACGCCTGATTCTGCCGGGCTCCCAGACACGGATCTGCCCCGATCAGTTTGACCGCCTCTTCACGCGAACGCTTTAAAAGATGCATCTGGGTCAAAGGGTTAGCAATCCTCAATTCGCTTAACCCGTGCTGCCGCTCGCCGAAAAACTCTCCCGGCCCGCGAATTTTAAGATCTTCTTCCGCGATACGGAAACCATCGCTGTACTTCACCATTGCCTGCATACGTGCCTGTGCCGTTTCGGTGCGAGATTCCGCCAGAAGGATACAAAAAGAATCTCTCTGTCCTCTGCCTACCCTGCCCCGGAGTTGATGCAGCTGGCTCAAACCGAAGCGCTCGGCATGCTCAACCACCATACACGTAGCGCTGGGGATATCAATACCCACCTCCAATACCGTGGTCGCTATCAGTATATCCAGTTCCTTATTCTTGAATCTGCGCATTATCTCATCCTGATCTTTCTGCTTCAAGCGTCCGTGGACCAACCCCAGCCTGAACTCCTTAAACCGGCTTTCCTTGAGCTGTTCATACATGGTCCTTGCACCCTCAATATCAAGAGCGAACGATTCTTCTATAACCGGATAGATAATATACGCCTGGTTGCCCGCCCTGACCTGTTCCCGGACTAATTGATAAGCACGTTCTCTTTCCTGATCAGAAAAATTCAGTGTCTGAATACGCCCCCTTCCGGGAGGAAGTTCATCGATAACCGAAACATCCATATCACCGTACAGGGTAAAAGCCAGGGTCCGGGGTATGGGTGTAGCGGTCATAACCAGAATATCCGGATTAAACCCTTTCCTGGTAAGGAGCGCCCGCTGTTCTACACCAAATTTATGCTGTTCGTCAATCACCACCAGCCCCAGATTCTTGAATTTTATCCCTTCCCCCAGGAGGACATGGGTCCCGATCACGATATCTATATCCCCTTCGCGGATCTGTCTATAAATTTTTTCTTTATCTTTCGCCTTTAAACTACCCAGCAACAAACCGACTTCAATCTTCTTTTTCCGACAACCGGCAACCGACAACTGACAACTTATTTTTTCGAAATGCTGCCTGGCCAGAATTTCCGTAGGCACGATAAAAACCGCCTGATACCCGCCCTGTACCGCCATGACCGAGGCATACACGGCAACAATTGTCTTACCCGAACCCACATCTCCCTGAAGCAAACGCTGCATGACTTCCGGCTTTTTCATATCCGCTTTTATTTCTCCTATCACCCGTTTCTGGGCAGGAGTCAGGGCAAAAGGCAAAGAAGCGGCAAAAGCGGCGGTCAAATCTCCGTCAACGGCCTGCGAAATCCCCTTTCTCTCCTTTTTTCTGAATAATTTTCTTAAAACAAGCGGTATCTGAAAGAGAAAAAACTCTTCAAAGGCAAGCCGGGTATACGCCTGTTTCTGTATCCCGGGATTTTCCGGAAAATGGATTTCAAGCAGACTTTTAGCCAGATTCAAAAGGCTATGCCGCGCGCGAACATCGTACGGCAGGAATTCGTTTATTTTCGAAAGATAGGTATCCAGAACGCCCTTGATAAGACGACGGAAGTAACGCTGGGATATCCCCTCGGGCAAAGAATAAACAGGAACTATCCTGCCGGTATTAACAGAACCGCCCGCGTCGTCTTCCACAATCTCGAAATCAGGAGCACTCATCTGTAATCTTCCCGCGTAATGCTCTATCTTACCGTAGATAATCAGATTCGTACCCGGTTTAAAATACTGTTTTAAATACGGCCGGTTGAACCATACGCACACCAGCGCACCGCTTTCATCCCCTGTTAATACCTCCATGATGCTGAATCCCCGTTTCCGGAATGAACGACGTTCACGCAGAGACAGGATTTTTACTTTTAACGAAAGAATCACCCCTTCTTTAGCGTCGGCCACCAAAGAAAACCTGGTCCGGTCCTCATAACGCCGGGGAAAATAATACAGCATATCTTCCACGGACTGAATCCCGTATCCGGCAAATACGCTTGCCCGTTTAGGGCCTATCCCTTTAATGAACCGTATGGGAACTTCGTGCAGTTGCTGCATGGTTAAAGAATATATTTCGGCTCTTGCGATTCAGGCTGTCCGGATTCAGGAAGGGACAGCGGAGGCTCCTGGCGGGGCTCCGGGGAAATGCGCCTTCCCACTCCCTCTTTCACTTCGATCTCGATGCTTTCGGAAGAATACATATCCTTACCAACGGTAAGCACAGCGGGATTAATGGTCAATACTCCGGTCTTCCGGGGAGCGAGCACAAAGGCATACACGACAAAAACCTCCTGTGCCCCCTGTTGAAAAATCGTGGTGGAAGATTGTGCGGAAGATAAAACCGTAAAACCTTCAAAACCGGGGAAAACGGGAACAGGAAGAGGACGGTCGGAAGAAGTAATCGTGAATTTACACGTTACCACTTCATCCAAGGTCATTCCGGTCCTATCTGTTTCCGCCTTGATAACGATCCCCGCCCAAACGGTTACGGCGGAAAAAAAAACGGTCATTACCGTTCCGGCGGCTAAAAATGTACACCTCATATATCAATGGAGCCCGACGCCTTTACAGGCGTAGAACCTGTACTCACCCGCCTTCTCCACTATCCAGCGCGACATCCGCAGCAGCGCAGATTGCCCGCATTCATCCCACTTCGCTAAAGCTTCGGGAGCTAATCCTCCGGAGCTTGAGCGGAGGATGACATCCCCGGGGTTTCTGCGCGAAGACGGATAAATTGGCGTCTCTCATCACGGAACTCTATTTCCGCCCGGTCTTAAGAGTGATATGCTCATGGTCCTGCCACGGCCATATCATAGCAAATATCCTGACCTTACCGTCACTCAAGAAATACAATGTCTGTCCGGCGGCCACACCCCCAAAATCGTTTATTGCTTCGCTCATTTCGGCGGTCAACTTCTCCTTGGCTGAATTCCAGACAGGAGGCCCCAAGAACTTCTCAAGGGCGGCGGACATCTTTTCCAATTCCGGCTTGAGGATCACCGCTTCAAAATAAATCTCCTCATCCCTGCGCAGGGAGTCGAACGTAAGCGTCTTCAACTCCTCCTTCAATGCATCGAAATTCACACCCGGCTCCGTTTATGGCTACTTTTTAAGCAACCGCTCTTCCAGCCCCGCAATTTTTTCCCTCAAATTAACAAGCTCATCCTCCAGCCGCTGATTGGAACTGACCAAAGCCCGCTGCGCGTCGGCCAACGCCTGGTTACTATCTTTACAAGACACCGCCAAAACCTCAAAACCACTCAAACGTAATACAATGAGCAACAGAAAAACCGCGATAAGGGTAAGGAGCGCATTTGCGTATTTCATTTTTTCACCCTATTTTGAATACGCCTTTATGATCTTCTGTTCTTTTACCGGACGGTCACCGGAGCCTGTCTCGATATTCTCGATCTTCCGCACAACATCATACCCGGCAGTCACTTCTCCAAAAATAGTGTGCCGCATGTTCAACCAGGGCGTCGCAACCGTAGTAATGAAAAACTGACTCCCGTTTGTATTGGGGCCGGCGTTGGCCATGGCCAAGATCCCCGGTTTATCAAATCTGACATCGGGAGTAACCTCATCCTCAAAAGACTTACCCCATATCGACTCGCCGCCCCTGCCGGTACCGGTAGGGTCTCCCCCCTGGATCATGAAATCTTTTATGACCCGGTGAAAAACGAGGCCGTCATAATATCCTTTTTCTGCCAGCCGGACGAAATTTTCGCAAGCCTTGGGGGCGATATCCGGTTTAAGCTTTATCTCTATTACTCCCTGGGTTGTTTCAAGCACTACGGTGCTCTTATCCATGGCAAAGGCTCCTTTCGAAAACATACCGGTAAATAAACAGCACATTCCTATAATAAGTATTTTCATTCTCCTTTTTCCTCCTTCTTGAAATAAACCCCGTTGGAAAATTTTGTCCGCCAAGAATTTTCGCTGGCGGCGGAATTAAATCACCGCCGTCAGCGCAGGAATCGGCAACCCCGGTCTGTAAAGCCGGCTTCTTTTGCGAACGGGGTAAAACTTATTATATACGGCGGCGCGGGAATTGCAAGGAATAATCACCCATGCCCCCGCCGTTTTTTTTCCATCTCTTTGATCAGGTTCCAATTCCTGATGATTTGGCGCGCCGATCCCACTTTCGTATTCCCGAACACATGCGGATGCCTTCGTTTCAATTTCTTCACCAATCCATCGATCACCTCTTCAATAGTGAAAGTTTTGGCTTTCGAGGCGATCTGGGCGTTGAACATCACATGCAACAGGATATCCCCCAATTCTTCCTTCATATGCGAAGCATCGTTATGCCGAACCGCCGCGATGAATTCACGAACTTCTTCCCTTAGGTGAGGAATAAGCGAACGGTGAGTCTGTTTTTTGTCCCACAGACACCCGCGGGGCCCGTGCAATGTTTTAAATACTTTTTTGAGTTCGACGAATTTTGTCATGTGATTATCGCGCGTATTTCACCGGGGTCAGGTTTGATCGGCCAAAGCGGGATTATTCTCTATAATTTTGAGGAATTTATCTACGATAGCCGGGTCAAACTGGGTGGATTTATTATTCACCAGTTCGGTACGGGCTTCTTCCAGGGACAGCCGTTTACGGTACGGACGGTCCGTAGTCATGGCATCAAAGGAATCCGCGACGGCAAGTATCCTCGCGCCGAACTCGATAGCGCTTCCGGCTATGCCGTCCGGGTACCCTTTACCATCATACCTCTCATGATGATGCCTCACCAGCGTTGCGACATCCTTGAGAAACGGCAGCGATTTAACTATTTCATCGCCGATAACCGGATGGGTTTTTATCCGGGAAAAATCTTCCGGAGTAAGCCGGGTCGTTTTCAGTAAAACGTCATCCCGTATTCCGATCTTGCCGATATCATGCAACAGGGCGGCCCGTTTGATAATATCTGTCTGTTCGGGGCTCAAGCCGGCCGCTTTCGCAATCATCAGCGAATATTTAGTCACATTCTCGGAATGCCGCTTGGTGTAATGGTCGCGCGCGTCAATGACCATGGCCAGGGTAGTCATGGTCTTTAAATAACTTTCCTGTATCCGTTCCAGGAGGCGGATATTCTCAAAAGCGATGCCCCCCACACGCGAAACATTCACAAGAAAATCCAGGTCTTTTCTGGTATACGGCTTGCCGTTGTCTTTATTACAAAGACTGATGACACCCACGCATTCACCCTTCACCAGCATGGGAACGCTCAAGATCGCATTCCTCAAATACCCTTCTTTGTTCAAAGATTTATAATACGAATAGTTCTCCAGATTATTGATGATCAACGGATCTTTGTTTTTCAGGACTATCCCCGAAATACTCTGCCCCGCGGTAAGAGCGGATTCCTCATGTATCTCCCTTTCCTGGACCAATCCGAATTCCATATCCAGACGCTGCGAACTCTCATCCAACAAATAAAGGACGCAGGCCTCGGCATTCAGAAAATCATATACCGCCTTCACAATCGTCCTGGCGATAACTTCTTTATTGAGGGTCAAAGTGATCTTCTCGTTAAGCCGGAAGATAAAAGATGCTTCTTCTTCATGCCACATCTTTTCCGTCAACTCCGAAGATTTCATATCGAGAGGTTTATCTAACGGTTTACCCAAGGGAGACGGAGGAGGAATTTCATCCGGATGGATTTCGGAAGGGACCGGAGGTGTGCCCGGATTTTTCTTCTTATCCTCCGAGAGGACCTTGCTCACCATAAAACCGGTCACAAAAAATACAACAAAAAATATAAGGTTGCGCATCGGATGTCTCCATTTATACGCGAGAATACGTTTAATTCTACTGCAAACAACCCCGGAAGGCAAATAAAATTATTCCCCGTCACACGTATTCAGCCAGCTTCAAAACCAGCTTTTTGGAATCTTCCCACCCCAGGCAGGGATCGGTGATCGATTTACCGAAAACTCTGCCCGAGACATCCTGCGAGCCTTCTTCGAGATAACTCTCGATCATCAGCCCCTTCACGGCATTCCTAAGGGACCGTGAATTTGCGATACTTCTCATCACTTCTTTGGCGATACGCGGCTGTTCTTCAAACCGTTTGCCCGAGTTGGCATGATTTGTATCTACAATGACCGCGGGATTATCGAACGCCCGCTTATGGCACATATCAACCAACGACATCATATCTTCATAATGATAATTAGGGATATAGCGCCCATACTGATTCATTGCCCCGCGCAGGATACAATGAACAAAGGGATTCCCTGAAGTTTTAACCTCCCATCCCCGGTATATGAAACTATGCGGCACCCGCGCGGCCTGTACCGAGTTCAACATAACCGTCAGATCGCCGCTGGTCGGATTCTTCATGCCTGCGGGGATATCAAGGCCGCTTATGGTAAGCCGGTGCTGCTGATTCTCTACGGAACGCGCACCTACGGCGACATAGCTTATTATATCCTCGAGATACGGGTAATTGCCCGGATAAAGCATCTCATCGGCGGAAGTCAGGCCGGATTCCCTCAATAACCTGATATGCATTCTCCGCAAAGCCTTCAAGCCCTCGACAATGTTGGGTTTTCCTTTGGGATCAGGCTGATGCATCATTCCTTTGTACCCCTCTCCGGTAGTGCGAGGCTTATTGGTGTATACACGAGGAATAAGAATAAGTTTATCCTTAACTTCATCCTGCAGTTTGGCAAGCCTGGCAACATATTCACATACCGCGTCTTCATTATCGGCCGAACAGGGACCGATGATCACCAGGAACCGTGAGCTCTTCCCCTGAAAAATATCGAAGATAAGTTTGTCCCGCTCCTGTTTTACTTTCTTCAGTTTGTCAGACAGAGGCATTTCGTGCAGGATATCGATAACGCTGGGTATCTTGCGCATATATTCAAAACTCATGGGAACTTTCTCCTTTCAATCTCTCTTTAATGTCAGAACGCAGGGCAAAAGCCGGCTCATGGCATTCTACGATTCCTATGTCATACACCCGCTTCTTTTTTAACAATCAACTGATTCAGTATACACCGGACGGCACTTTTTTGCACCCACTTTTTTGCAAACGGTACAAAAAACAAGTGGACAAATACCGGAAACTATGCGACAATACAAAATTATATGTTTTACGGACTTCCCTGAAACAGGGTGATTTATTAAATACGGACACGATCATAAAATGAGAAATCGGGCTTTTACTCTCATTGAACTCATCGTAGTTATCGCTATTATTGCAATCTTAGCTGCAATCATCACTCCTAATGCCTTCCGCGCAATCGAAAAGTCAAAAATTTCCAAAGCGATCAGTGATTTCCGGGCGATTAAATCCGCCTGCAGTTCCCTCTACAGCGATACAGGATATTGGCCGCACGGAGGCAACAGTGCGATCAGAATAATCAACTCTGATATTATGCGCGACGTAAGCGGCTGGGCCGGATGGGATGGGCCATATCTTGAAAAATTCTACGGGGCTACACCATGGAACGGGACTTATTATTTTACTACCAACGCGAATATGGGGCGCGGAGCCCAATACGAACTGGCGATTGAATTCGAAAATGCCTGCTTCTCCGGAGGCACCAGCAACTGCGCCACCCCTTTATCTTCAGCCTCAAAGATCGATACCTTGCTGGATGACGGCGTTACCAACACCGGAGAAGTTCAAATCGTTCCCTGGAATGACCTTCACTGGGCAATCCAGTGGGATTTCTGCAACACAAGCTCCTGCTGGTAAACCCACCGCATCACTTTCTTACCAATACCGACTCTATTTTAACGATAGACAAGAAAAAAGCCGGTAACCAAATGGTTACCGGCTTTTTAATTTAAGGAGCACCGACCTACTCTCACATACCCTTACGAGTACACTACCATCGGCCCTGGAGGGCTTAACTACCGTATTCGGAATGGGAACGGGTGTTTCCCCTCCGGCAAAGGTACTCCAAAATTTAATGAGCGTTTAACTTATGGAGCGCATTATGCGGCATAAGTTAATACGCGAATTAATCCCGAGCAAACATGCCGGAGTGAAACTCAGGCTTGTGCGCCGAGGGATAAATTTAACAACTACAAGTAATAAAACTTCAATAATGAGAATTATTAAAAAAGGTTAAGCCGATCGACAGATTAGTACGCATTTGCTTAAATCCTCGCGGATCTTACACATTGCGCCTATCAAGGTCGTAGTCTACGACCTGTCTTCATCCTCAAACCTTGCGGTCTAAGAAAGGGATATTTAATCTTGGGGCGAGCTTGGCACTTAGATGCCTTCAGCGCTTATCTCTTACGAACATAGCTACCCAGCCTTTGCCCTTGGCAGGACAACTGGAACACCAGAGGTCCGCTTTTCCAGGTCCTCTCGTACTGTGGAAAACTCCCCTTCAAATATCCTACGCCCACATCAGATAGAGACCGAACTGTCTCACGACGTTCTAAACCCAGCTCGCGTACCCTTTTAACCGGCGAACAGCCGGACCCTTGGGACCTTATACAGCCCCAGGATAGGATGAGCCGACATCGCAATCATATCCGCGCTTTCGCACGGGATTAGACTATATCTTCATCCATCGTTGCAGTCGATGGAGTTGGCGTATGATGGGGACAAAACTGCTTCCCATCTCATTCGTGTATCGACAGCCGGATATGCTGTCCACGAAATCAGTCGTTACGGGGTCTTATCGGAACCATGGCTTCTCAAGGCGACATACTGCCTCTGTATAATACACTTGATAGAACTTAAACGCAATCGAGAATTATCGTTTGAGCGTTAAGTTATCAGCCTTATTATTCAGATTATTTTTGTCACCAAGAGAGAAGACCATATGATAACTGCTTTAAGGTTCCAGTAAGACTTCCCACGGTATTACCCACGAAGGGCTCCACCGTTATTAGCCAATACTTGTCCGGAATTACTTCCGGACCACCCCAAATTTGAGGTGCCAAACCGGGCTGTCGATGTGAACTCTCGAGCCCGATAAGCCTGTTATCCCCAGAGTACCTATTATCCGTTGAGCGATGGCAATTCCACACTACACCACCGGATCACTAGCCCCTACTTTCGTATCTGCGCGACTTGTCAGTCTTGCAGTCAAGCTGGTTTTTGCGCTTACACTCAACAGGCGATTGCCGACCGCCTTGAACCAACCTTTGGGCCCCTTTATTATCTTTTAAAAGGGAACTGCCCCAGTCAAACTGCCCGCCTACCATTGTCCCTTTTGTCGATTCAGACAAGAAGGTTAGAATTTTAGCACAACAAGGGTGGTATTTCACATTGTGGCTCCTCCCGACCTAGCGGCCGGTAATCAAAGCCTCCCACCTATGCTACACAGATTGAACCAAAATCCAATAATAGGTTGCAGTAAAGGTTCTGGGGTCTTTTCGTCTTGATGCGGGTTGACGGCATCTTCACCGCCACTACAATTTCGCCGAGTCTCTCGTTGAGACAGCGCCCAAATTGTTACACCATTCGTGCGCGTGGGAACTTACCCCACAAGGAATTTCGCTACCTTAGGACCGTTATAGTTACGGCCGCCGTTTACTGGGGCTTCGGTTCAATGCTTCGCAGGATTGCTCCCGCTGACAGATCCCCTTAACCTTCCAGCACTGGGCAGGTGTCACACCCTATACATCCTCTTTCGAGTTAGCAGAGTGCTGTGTTTTTACTAAACAGTCACCCGGGCCACTTTACTGTGACTCTTTCTCCTTTCGGAGAAGAGTACCCCTTATCCCGAAGTTACGGGGCTATTTTGCCGAGTTCCTTAACGAGAGTTATCTCGAGGGCCTTACCATATTCTGGTGTTCTACCTGTGTCGGATTCCGGTACGTGTAACCTACTGACTTCTTCTGTGCTTTTCTTGGCAGAGTGGTTGTGGTTCACTACTCCTTCGGAAACCTCAGGATCCCCTCTCAGCCTTCCGGCTGAAAGAACGCAGACATCCAACACTGCGCAGACCCAAACCTCCTGCGTCACACAGAAAGCACTCCTCTGTTACCAGAGAAACGCCAATAAGTTAGTATCTGAATATTAACAGATCATCCATCGCTTACGCCATTTGGCCTCAGCTTAGGCACGACTAACCCTAGGCGGATTAACCTTCCCCAGGAAACCTTAGAATTTCGGCCAACATGTTTCTCGCATGTTTATTCGCTACTCATACCGACATAATCACTACTTTGACGTCCATCGCTCCTCACGGTACGACTTCAACCATCAAAGTACGCTCCCCTACCGCTCCCTCCGGCTTGCGCCGGAAAAAACCCACTGCTTCGGTAATAGGCTTGATCCCCGCTCATTTTAGGCGCAAATTCGCTCGGCCAGTGAGCTGTTACGCACTCTTTAAATGATGGCTGCCTCTGAGCCAACATCCTGGCTGTCTAAGCGGATTCACATCCTTTACAACTTAGCCTATCCTTGGGGACCTTAGCAGGTGGTCTGGGCTGATACCCTTTTGACGACGGAGCTTGGCCCCCGTCGTCTTACTCCTGTGATAGTCATTATAGTATTCGGAGTTTGGTTGGACTCAGCAACGCGGTAGCGTCCCGCAGTCCATTCAGCGCTCTACCCCTATAATGTAGTTCACAAGGCGAACCCTAGAATTGTTTCGGGGAGAACCAGCAATTTCTGAGTTTGTTTAGTCTTTCGCTCCAACCCTCGACTCATCCCGTAGTTTTTCAACGCTAATAGGTTCGGACGTCCATGCCGATTTCTCGACACTTCCTCCTGGTCAAGGGTAGATCACTCAGCTTCGGGTCTATTCCTGCAAACTCAATCGCCCAGTTAGGACTCGGTTTCCCTACGCCTTCGTAATGAGCTCCCACCCATTACTTAAGCTTGCCTGCAAGAATAACTCGTCGGTCCATTATTCAATAGGTACACGGTCAGACATTCTCCGGATTGCTCCGTAGCATAGTCCTCCCGCTGCTTGTAGGTCTATGATTTTAGGTTCTATTTCACTCCCCTCCCGGGGTTCTTTTCAACTTTCCCTCACGGTACTTGTACGCTATCGGTTTAGGTGTAGTGTTTAGGCTTAGACCGTGGTCGGCCCGGATTCCCACAGGATTTCCCGTGTCCCGTGGTACTTGGGATACCTCTAAGCGATATCAAGATTTCGTATACGAGACTTTCACTCTCTTTGGTGTGACATTCCAGACACTTTTACTATCTCTCAATCTGCCATATCGAGGTCCCACAACCCTCTTTCTACTTTCTTGCGAAAATAAAAAAAGTTTAGCCTTTTCCCTTTTCGCTCGCCGCTACTGGGGGAATCTCATTCGATTTATTTTCCTCAGGTTACTTAGATGTTTCACTTCACCTGGTTCGCTCCCTACGCCTATGTATTCAACGCAGGGTTTCTGATTATTACATCAGAAGGGTTTTCCCATTCGGAAATGCCCGGATTATAGCCTGTTTGCGGCTCCCCGGGCCAATATCGGTGCTTACCCCGTCCTTCATCGCCTCACCTAACCAAGTCATCCTTCATAGACCCTTTGTAGCTTAACCAATAATTAAGACTTCTCAGCTTATTGTAGTTTTATTACTTGTAGTTGTCAAAGAGCGTAATGTGTTTTCGGCCCGAAGCCTGAAGATAGCCTTCAGATCATAAAAACACGAGTAAATTTACGCGAAATGTACCGGGATCTTCCCTTTTAGAAATCGGAACGATTTGATGGGGCAGAGATGAATTTCACCGCCGACCTCATGCTTGCCCGTCACTCCCGTATTAAATGAAAGTGACGGGATCCCGTTGCCCTATGAAAACCTATTGCAACGGGACAAAGCAAATCCCCCACTTCAATCTCAGTGGAGCAGAGCGGGATTGAACCGCCGACCCCATGCTTGCAAAGCATGTGCTCTCCCAGCTGAGCTACTGCCCCGCAAAATTCATGGGCCCAAGTGGACTCGAACCACTGACCCCAGTCTTATCAGGGCTGTGCTCTAACCAACTGAGCTATGGGCCCGACTCTTATTAAAAAGAAGATCAGGAGACCATCGCTCACAGCTTTAGAGGGAGGCATGGCTCCCGTACATTTATGGCCGCAGGCTTATAAGGCCTGCGGCCCAAATTAAATAGCCAAGCCGCATATTTTGTGGGTACAAAATATGCAGTATAAAGTTTAAAGTGTAATATTTGTAAGTCAGACTTAAAAACTTACACACTTAAACACTTACACACTCTAATAAATTCCGCAAGCGGAATTTATTAGAAAGGAGGTGATCCAGCCGCACCTTCCGGTACGGCTACCTTGTTACGACTTAGCGCCAGTCACCAGTTTTACCTTAGGCCTCAATTGCTTGAGGACTTTAGGTACCCCCAGCTTCCATCGCTTGACGGGCGGTGTGTACAAGGCCCGGGAACGTATTCACGGCGGCGTAGCTGATCCGCCATTACTAGCGATTCCAGCTTCATGGAGTCGAATTGCAGACTCCAATCCGAACTGAGCCCACTTTTTTGCGATTAGCTCCACCTCGCGGTTTGGCAACGCTTTGTAGTGGGCATTGTAACACGTGTGTAGCCCAGGGTATAAAGGCCATACGGACTTGACGTCATCCCCC
>JAQTZX010000120.1 GCA_028687525.1 Candidatus Omnitrophota bacterium | reverse complement strand
CGAACCGGAGCCGAACATCAAAGCATGGATCCTGACCGGCCCGCGTATAGAATCAACCAATGAAGCCGATCCCCGGACCGTGCGGATCATGGAAAAAGAAGGCAGTCTCACTTTTACTTTTGAGCCGCATTCGCTCACGGCAATAGAGATGAAGCTCCGCGGGCTAAATCCCGCGGTTTCTGAAGCGGAATACTGAACGGCGCCGCGCCCTGAAGGGAGCGGTTTTGGCGCCGCCGAAGTACAAAAGGACGCAAAAAATGGAAATAGTCCGGGTTTCAAACGAAAATAATTTCAAAGGACTCCGGGATATCTGGAATCAAATCCTTTTCGAAAACGGTTCAGATAACATTTTCCTGACATGGGAATGGCTGTTTCATTGGTGGGAAACATTTAAAGATAAAAACGACGAGCTTTATATCCTCGCGGGAATAGAAGACGGCAAAATCGCCGCCATTGCCCCGTTTTACCTGCACAAGGGATATCTGAGAGAAATACGTTTTCTTGGCTCCGGGATTGTCTGTTCCGAGTATTTATCGTTCATTTGCCGCAGGCAGGATGCGGATTTATTCGCTCGGCAGGTATACGTTTATCTGCGTAAGAATATCCGGCAATGGGACTTGATATCCCTGGAGGGAATTCTTTCGGGAGACTGTTCAATTACTGCTTTCAAAACACTTGCGAGCAAGGGACGACTGGATATAAAAACAATTAAAAAACACCGTTGTTTCTATCTTTCGTTACGTGATCAAAAAATTCCCGGCCCGCGGAAAGAGAAGATCGAATACCGGAAAAGAAAACTCAACCGTAAAGGCAGGCTGGAATTCGAACAAAGTGACGGACAATCTTACACGGCGGTGTGCGGGAAATATAAAACCTTGGTCGCGCTTCACCAAAAACGGTGGCAAGAAATGCAACATAAAAAAGGCGGGCTTTTTGAAAACCGGTTATTCAGGAAGTTCATGGATAAGATCACCGCGGTTTTTCATGAAAACCGCTGGCTAAACATCAGCATACTGACCATGGACACAGAAAAAATAGCCGCCTATTACAGTTTCACCTTTAACGGTAAAATATCCGGGTATCTTACCGGTTTTGATCCGGCGTACAAAAACTACAGTCCGGGTGCGGTGTGTCTTTGGGAAAGCATATGCTATTTCGGAGAAAAAGGATTTACGGAATTCGACTTCTTGAGAGGCGAAGAAGAGTATAAGCGGGACTGGTCGGAAAATTACCGGACAATCGAAAACGTGGTTATCGGCCAAAACGGGATTCGTGCGTTCTTATACATACGGAGCAAAACGTTTTTCGAATTTCTCAAAGGAATCGCCAGGAAAACACTTTCACCCCGGTTATTCGCCCATATACGGGCGGTAAAATTCAAGCAAAGCCGATGAACATCCGGACAATAACGGAAACCGCCATACACGCGCTTGATCACGCGGCGTCAAAAGCAGGGAATACGGTATTCAAAGCCAAACCTTCTTTGATGATATTTGTTTTCCACGGGTTGTTCATTAACAGTGCGGAAATCGAAAAAAACCTTGTGGATCCCCAGCAAAACGTAACTGTGGACGGCTTTAGGAAATTCGTGGAATATTTTTATTACCGTAAATACTCATTTGTTTCCCCAGAAGATATCCTCAACGGCCTGGATAACGGCATAAGCCATATCATGATCACCTTTGACGACGGCTACTATAACAATATCCGCGCGTTGCCGATCTTGAGAGAATTTAAAATACCGGCGGTATTTTTCATCACCACCAATAACGTGAAACACAACACCTCGTTTTGGTGGGATATTATTTACCGGGAGAACCGTAAAAGAGGCGTAGGGCTGGACAAAATAGCCGCGGAGGAACAACTGCTGAAGAAAAAAACCGTGAAACAAATAAAAGAGTATATACACGATAAATACGGGAGGGGAGCGTTTAACCCGGTCGGAGATACCGATCGCCCGTTCACTCCGGAAGAATTGAAAAAATTCTCCGAACAGGATTTTGTATCTCTGGGCAACCACACCAGCGACCATGCCATATTAACCGGTTATCCCCCCGGCCAGATCTGCGCCCGGATAACGGAAGCGCAATCCTATCTGCACGGGCTTACCGGGAAATGGCCCGCTATTATCTCTTATCCTAACGGCAGTCATTCTCCGAAAGTAACGGATGTTTCACGGGAACTCGGATTGCATTTGGGAGTCACCCTCGAAGAAAAGAAAAATTTACTGCCTCTTGTTAAAATAAAAAATAAAATTGCCCTGGGGAGGTTTTTTTTACTCGGCGGCAGGGATATAAACCGGCAGTGCGACATCCTGTGCTCGGATATCATGCTCTACATCAGGCTAAAGAATATCCTCAAAACTTTTATCCCATTCCTGTTTTCCCCGCACATTTGTTTTGACAAAGATAAGAAATGATGGTATTTTAAAACAAGTAACTATTTGCCCCGCATAATGATAGGAGCATATGGCAGCGAGTATTTTTGAGGAATTTCAAAAGATTGCCCATCTTTTCCCCGAGAAACCCGCCGTTTTTTTTGAAGAGGACCGGAAGTTCAGTTTTTTAACTTTCCGCGAATTTCTTGAACAAACGATACTTCTCGGAAACAGGCTGGTTTCAAAAGGCATCCGGCAAGGCGATATGATTGCCATCTTGATAGAAAACCAACCGGAATGGCCGTTATCCTTTATGGCAGCGCAATACATCGGAGCGATCGCCGTACCGCTGGACGTTAAATTACCGAAAGATGATATTATGAACCTACTCGTTCACTGCGGGGCGAAAACCCTCCTGTGCACGGAGAAAACTTTTGAAACAGGAGGCGGAAATGATCTTGAAAATGTGATAAGTACGGAGATAGTATCCATAAAACAGACAGGAGAGGCTAAACCGGAAGACAAAACCTATCCGCCGGAAAATCAATCCGCGGCCATGTTCTACACCTCCGGCACTACCGACAATCCCAAAGGTGTCCTGCTTTCGCATAAAAATTTTCTTGCCAATATCAACGCCATAAAACAGATTCACATCACAAACCCGCAGGACGTTTTCATCTCGATCTTACCGCTTCACCACACATACTCTTTTACCGTTACCTGTCTTCTGCCGCTTCTTGAGGGGGCAAGCATCAGTTATCCGGCCAGCATCAACCCGGATGACTTTCTCCGATGCATGCGGGAGACTAAAACCACCATGCTGGCAGGGGTACCGCAGCTTTTCGCGCTTCTTCACCACGGGATAAACAACAAATTAAAAAAAATCCCCTTTGCGGGGAAATTTTTCATCAACTGCATGCTTGGTATTTTTTTGTTTTTACGAAAAACCACCGGGATCAATCTTGCCGGATTTATGCTTTCCGACGCACATAAAAAATTCGGTCCAAAACTGCGTTTCATGATTTCGGGGGGAGCGCGGCTCGATCCCGGACTAGCAGACGATTTATACAAGTGGGGTTTTACAATACTTGAAGGCTACGGCCTTACCGAGACTGCCCCGATATTAGCCTTTAATCCGGTACGCAAAATAAAGTCCGGTTCCGTAGGTAAACCTCTCCCCGGGATTAAAATCAAGATCGACAACCCGGATGAAAACGGAATAGGAGAGATTATCGCGCAGGGAGATAATATCATGCTTGGCTATTACAATCGTGAAGAAGACACCAGGCGGGCAATCAACAAAGGCTGGTTCTTTACCGGGGACCTGGGATATATAGACCACGATGGATATATTTATATAACCGGAAGGAAAGACGAGTTAATAATTCTTGATAACGGAAAAAAAATAAATCCCGAAGAACTCGAACATCAATATGGTATGAGCCCGTACGTCAAAGAAGTATGCGTGTTTGCTTCTCCGGTCAAAGAGAGTTCCGGCGTTACGCGAAAACTCACTGCCATTGTGATCCCGGATGAAGATTATTTCCGCTCGCGGGAAATCGTGAACATAGAAGATAAAATAAAATGGGAATTAGACAATATTTCCCACCGCCTGCCGGGATCAAAACGCATTCAGGGATTTTTGATCGGTAAAAACAAACTTCCGCGCACCCCCCTGGGAAAGATAATGCGCCATAAGATAGACGCGGAATATCCAATTGTTACTTCCGAAAAAATGCGGACCGCCGCATCAGAAGATGAAATTCTGTTGTCGAATGAAACAAATAAGAAAATAATCGAATACCTTTCCAACCGGCTGAAAAAAACCGTGTATTTAGACGACCATATTGAATTGGATCTGGGGTTGGATTCATTGGGCAGAGTGGAGCTTTTTCTCGATGTACAACAGTTACTCAATCTGGATGCGTCAGACATACTACCGCTGGAACTTTTTTACGTTAATACCATCCGCGAGCTCTTTCTTAAAATTATGCCTTTTTATACGCATGGAGCCGGGCATTCCGATGAGCGCGAAATTAAATGGCCCGGGATACTAAAACAGAAACCATCTCCAACAACTTTAAATTCAATAATTTTGAAACCGACAATAATCGATATGCTGATTAATTTTTTCTTTTATACCGGTTTCAATATTTTATTCCACTCATTCATACGGGTTAAAGTTAAGGGGAAAGAAAATATCCCGGCAAAGGGGCCGTATTTAATTTATCCTAACCATACCAGTTATCTGGATGGTTTTTTGATTGCCGGCTCGCTGCCATTCAAAAAGGTGCTTACCATTTACTTTCTGGTATTCCGGGGCTACATTTCCGTGCCTGTTATTAAAACCCTTGCCCGGATCGGAAGGCTTATCCCGGTCAATATTACCATGGATATAATGGAACTGCTCAAGGCCTGTTCATTTCTGC
>JAQTZX010000119.1 GCA_028687525.1 Candidatus Omnitrophota bacterium | reverse complement strand
AAGGTCAGGCATGGTCGCCGGATGTTTTGTTCAAAAGGGTAAAATTACCCGGCAGGCGCAAATTGACCTGGTGCGTAACGGCGATGTCGTCTTTGAAGGAAAAATCAGCAACCTGAAGCGTTTCAAAGACGATGTCAGGGAAGTCGCGGAAGGTTTTGAATGCGGGATAACGCTTTCCGGATACGATAATATGCAGGAAGGCGATATTATTGAAGCTTATGAAATAGAAAAGGTGGCTAGAAAGTTATGAAGAAGAGGGTATTAAGCGGGATGCGCCCAACGGGAAAACTGCACCTCGGGCATTTAGTTGGCGCGCTGGAAAATTGGGTAAAATTGCAGGAGGATTATGATACGTTCTTCATGGCCGCTGATTGGCATGCTCTTATGGGCGAATACGAGAATCCTTCGGTAATCCCGGAAAGCATCATAGATAATGTCGCCGATTGGCTTGCGGCAGGCATCGATCCTTCTAAGTCGGTCATATTTATCCAATCACAGGTGCCGGAGCATCTTGAATTACATATGATTTTTTCATGTTTTACGCCTCTGGGATGGCTGGAGCGCTGCCCGACGTATAAAGAGCAATTGCGCGAGGTAAAAACCCGGGACATGAATACTTATGGTTTTCTCGGGTATCCGGTCCTTCAGGCGGCGGATATTTTGATCTATAAGGCTGAAAAAGTTCCGGTGGGTGAGGACCAACTGCCGCATCTTGAGCTTACCCGGGAGATCGGACGGCGGTTTAACAGCCTGTACGGAAGAAACGTATTCCCTGAACCGGAAGCGATCTTGACCAAGACTCCCCGCCTGCTGGGGCTGGACGGCAGGAAGATGAGCAAAAGTTACAATAATGCCATCTATCTTTCGGATTCCGAAGAGGCGATAAAAACCAAGGTTCAGACAATGTTCACCGATCCTCTGAGGATCAGATTGTCGGACAAGGGGCATCCTGAGACCTGTAATGTTTTCGACTATTATTCTTTATTCGTGCCGCATATGAAAGAGGAAGTGCATGATTGGTGCTCGAACGCGAAAACAGGCTGTACCGAATGCAAAAAACGCCTTGCGCTGCATCTTATAGCAAAACTTAGACCGGGCGTGGAGAAGCGGCGGGAACTGCTTGCGGATAAAGAAAAGATCCTGCACATACTTGAAAATGGAAAAGAAAAAGCGCAGGAAGTAACAAGGCAGACATTAAAAGAGGTCAAAGAAGCACTGTGGCCGAAAATTTAAATTTACCCCGTTAGAGAAAAAACATGGCCTCTGAATCAACTTACTTAAACTTACTCCATTTTATCTATTATTATCTATATTCTAATAAAGTTACCTAATTAATAAAAATATTAAAAATATTTACTTTTTTTTACCGACAATAGCATGAGCTATAAGATCAGACTTGATTTATTTGAAGGCCCTTTAGACCTGTTGTTGTACCTGGTTAAAAAGGACCATATCAATGTTTATGATATTCCCATAGCCCAGATTACCGATCAATATATCCAGTATCTTGAGGTGATGAAATTCCTGGATCTTAACATCGCCGGAGAATTTCTGGTGATGGCGGCTACACTTTTACAAATAAAGTCCAAGATGCTTTTACCCGCTGATGAAAATACGCAGTCCGAAGAAGAAGAGGAGGATCCCCGGGATGAACTGGTAAAACAGCTCCTGGAATACGAGAAATACAAAGAGGTCGCGGAGAACCTTAGACAGCGGGAAGCCGAGCAGCGGGAGCTTTTCAAGCGTCCGAAAACATCCGGAGATGTCCATTCTCCCCTGGAGAGCGAAGGTTATTTTGAGGCGAGCATCTTTGAGCTCATAAACGCTTTTTCACAGGCTTTGAAAGAAGCGCCAAAGGACCTGTTTTACAAAGTAATCAAGGATGAATTTACCGTTGAAGAGAAGGTTCATGACCTGCTTCATCTATTTCTGGTTAATTCCCGCGTTACTCTTTCCGAGCTTTTCCGGAAAACGCAAAACAAGCTGGAGGTTGTGGTGACCCTGCTGGCTATACTCGAGCTTATACGTTTGAAGGAAATTGTCGTTTGGCAGAAAGGGTTGTTCGGGGAGATCGTGATAGCCAGGAACGAGGAGAATATCGCGGCCGCGAACACGCGGTTTACCGGGGAGTCTTCCGGATCTCAACCGGTATAGTTACCGGGAAAAATAATTATGCGGGATTTTGAGCATGAAAAAGTAAAACGTCCGACGCCTTTCAAGTCCCGGCAGAAATTCGCCGCGGAAGCGGAACTGCCGGCCGTGCAGAGTCTCCAGGAGACCGAAGAAGATGTCGTTTTGAACCTGTCCCTGCGCCCGAAGCGGCTGTCCGAGTTCGTGGGGCAGAAAGAGATTATTGATAATTTAAATATATGCTTATCCGCGGCCGGACAAAGAAAAGAGCCGCTTGAGCATACCCTTTTTTCCGGGCCGCCCGGGCTGGGGAAGACTTGTCTTGCCCATATTATCGCCCACGAGATGCACGGGAAGATTACCGCGACGTCCGGCCCGGCGATCGATAAGGCGGGCGATCTTATCGGCATATTGACCAATCTCGAGCGGGGGGATATTCTTTTCATAGATGAGATACACCGGCTTTCCAAGACCGTGGAAGAATTCCTGTATCCGGCAATGGAGGATTTCAATATTGATTTTGTGATAGACAAAGGGCCGTATGCCAAGACCATCAAGTTTCACCTGAAACCTTTTACTCTGGTGGGCGCCACTACACGGGTCGGGTTACTGGCTTCTCCCATGCGCAGCCGGTTCGGGATATTTTATCATTTGGAATTTTACGGGGTAAACGACCTTACCGAGATTATCCGCAGGTCCGCCCGGATACTGGGAGTCCGGATCGAGGATGACGCCGCCGTCGAGATTGCCCGGCGGGCGAGGGGAACCCCGCGGATCGCTAACAGGCTCCTCAGACGGGTGCGCGATTACGCGCAGGTTTCGCAAAAGACGGTGATCGAACATCTCTTGGCGGTACAGGCGCTGGATGACTTGAGGACCGATAAGGCCGGATTAGATGTGATGGATCGTAAGGTATTGACGACAATCATGGAAACTTACGATGGAGGCCCGGTGGGGATAGAATCACTGGCCGCTACTTTGAATGAGGAACCGGATACGATCGTGGATACCATAGAACCGTTTCTGCTGAAGGCTGGATACCTTAAACGCACATCCCGGGGTAGAATGGCCACCCGGATGGCTTACGAGCATTTCGGCCTCCCGTATAAAGATAAACAAAGCGAGTAGAAGACTCGAAAGAGCCGGTAATGTCAAATAATATGGTTTGGGTGCTCCGCAGTCACTTCCGCAGGCGCCTTGCATCCCGGACCTGCCAGCCGGCAGGCTTTTTGATCAGACTGCTTAAGAGGGTTTTTCAACATCCTGTTAATCCAAAGTATAAAATTTAAATGTCAAATTTGAATTTTGGTATTTGTCATTAAAATACTATTTTTAAGATTTCGATAAGTATGGTTTCAATAGGCAAGGTATTAGTGTTGTTCGGTATCATCCTTATCGTGGCGGGGGTATTCCTGCAGTTCCTGCATCGGATACCGTGGTTCGGCAGGCTGCCGGGAGATATCCTGGTCCGGAAAAATAATTTCACGGTTTATTTTCCAATAACTACTTCTATCGTTATCAGTATTATTCTTTCGCTGGTTTTCTGGTTATGGTCCCGCCGGTAAACCCCGTCGTTAAAACAAACGTGACAGGCACTGTTTTTTCTAATGGGGGAAAAAGAATTATCATGATGGGAAAGATCGGGAAAATCTTGGTTTTTACGGGGGCGTGCTGTTTTGCCTGTTCCGCCGCGTTCGCGCAATCGCCGTCAGGGCGCACGGTCCGCATACGCATTGTAGAGAAGGCGCGGGCGGTCAACGTGCGCACGAACACTCCCTGTGAGATACAATGTTTCGGGGGAGGAGAGAAGATTCCCGGCGACAGGAACCTTAAAACGGTGATCACCGTTTATAACGATGTTTTTTTACTGGGAAAAAAGAAGCTTTCTTGTCCCCGGATATTCATCAAGGCGAGCGGATCCGGGGTGATCACCGTGAACGGCAGGAGGTTTACCGGCGGGATACTGCTGGTAAAGACCGACTCCGGGCATTTCTCGGCCATCAACTATACGGACTTGGAAGATTACATAAAGGGCGTCCTCTATCATGAGGTTTCTCATTATTGGCCGAGCGAGGTTTTGAAGGCCCAGGCGATCGTGAGCCGTTCGTTCGCCCTTTACCAGATGAGGGAGAACGCGGGCAGGGATTTTGATCTGACCAACGATATTTACAGCCAGGTTTATGGGGGAAAAACATCGGAACGTTACCGGACCAGCAAGGCCGTGGACGGTACCGCCGGATCCGTGTTGATGTACCGGGGAAAGATACTCCCCGCGTATTATCATTCCACCTGCGGCGGATATACGGAAAACGCTTCGTTGCTTTGGAATATGGATTGTGCTCCCCTTGCCGGCGGACCGTGTGACTTCTGCAAGGATTCGCCGCATTTTTCCTGGCATACCGTGATACCGTCCGCTGAAGCGGCGGAGAAGCTTAGAGGCGCGGGTTATGCCGTGCCGTCGATCAGGGAGATTTCGCTTTCCGGTAAGGATAAATCCGGCAGGGTCACGCAGGTAACCGTTATCACCGATGCCGGAGAGGTGAATATACCGGCAAAAGACTTCAGGAATATTCTCAATCCCAATGTTGTCAGGAGCACGAATTTTACCGTTCATACGGCTGATCATGACCTGGTGTTCACGGGAACCGGCTGGGGGCATGGCGTGGGGATGTGCCAATGG
>JAQTZX010000118.1 GCA_028687525.1 Candidatus Omnitrophota bacterium | reverse complement strand
TAGTATCATAATCCTGCACGGCCTCTTCGGTCAGGGCAAAATAATGCGGCGCCGTCTCCGCGGTCACCGCAACGCCTTTCTTTTTGGCGCAGGCGATTATCTCCACCGATTCTTTACAGCTTACATGGGCGATATGCACGGGGCATTTTGCCCGGGCCGCCAGCCCTATATCCCGTTCAACCCGTGTATATTCCGATTCCCGGGAGATACCCCGCAAGCCCAGTCTCGTCGAGAGAAAACCGAGATTGACCGCCCCTCCCGCGGAAAGCCGGCTGTCTTCACAATGGGAAATAACCGGAATTCTATTTTTTTTTGCCGCTTTAAGCGCTTTGAGGAACAATCTTTCCGAATCCACGGAATATCCGTCGTCGGAAACAGCGGTAACCCCGTTTTTTTTCAAAGATGCGATATCGACAAGCTGTCCGCCCCGGCGGCCCCTGGTTATGGCACCGCAGATAAAAACACGGGCCGCGGCCGTCTGTTCTATGATCCCCCGCACTAAAGCAACAGACTGCGGGCTGTCTATTGCGGGAGAGGTATTCGGCATAGCCAGCATACTGGTAATCCCGCCCTTTAACGCCGCCGCAGTCCCGCTGGCAACAGTTTCTTTATCCTCCCTGCCGGGTTCCCGGAGATGAACATGCATATCGACTAAGCCGGGAACGGTGATCTTGCCCGCCGCGTCGATAACGGTATCCGCCCGAAGAGATATTTTTTTCTCTATACGGGAAATCCGGTTTTTCGCTATATAGATATCCCGCCGCGCGTCCAGTTTATGGGCCGGATCAACGAGCCTTGAGTTTTTTATAAGTATACTCATGCCGACTTTCTGCGTTCACAGGCCCGGGAAACCAGGAAAAGCACTGCCATACGCACCGCGATACCGTTGGTGACCTGCTCCAGAATTACCGATTGGGGACAATCCGCGATTTCACTCGATATCTCAATACCCCGGTTGATCGGGCCGGGATGCATTACAATAATGCGTTTCTTCGCCTTTTCCAGCCGTTCCCGGGTAATGCCGAATTTCTTAAAATATTCAAGTTGTTCCGGAAAAGCATTATGCTGATCACGCTCAAACTGCATCCGCAGAACATTTACCGCGTCTGCCGCACACAAGGCATCATCAATATCGCCGGTAACACAAACACCCATTTTTTCGATACCCGCGGGGACAAGCAGAGGTGGAGCACAAACAGTAACCTTAGCCCCTAATTTTATCAACCCCCAGATATTTGAACGCGCGACCCGTGAATGAGCTATATCCCCAACGATTGCCACGCGTAAACCTTTGATCCTGCCGAACTTTTCTTTGAGGGTAAAAATATCGAGCAGTGCCTGCGTAGGATGTTCATGCCAGCCATCGCCGGCGTTAACCACACAAATACCCACGTTTTTCGCCAGTACTGCCGCCGCGCCCGAACAACCGTGCCTGATGACAATGATGTCTGCTTTCAAAGACTGGATATTCCTGCCGGTGTCGATCAGGGTTTCCCCTTTTTTCACGCTGGAAGTTTCCGCGGCAATATTAATGACGTCCGCGGAAAGCCTTTTTGCCGCAACCTCAAAGGAAACCCTGGTCCTGGTGGAGGGCTCATAAAACAGGTTCACCACGGTCTTGCCGCGCAAGGCCGGGACTTTCTTGATTTCTCTGGTGGAAACCTCTTTAAACGAATCCGCGGTGGTTAAAACAAGCTCAAGTTCTTCCTTGCTGAGATTTTCCAATCCTAAAAGGTCTTTACGAGTCCATTCCATATATATTTATGTCCCGGTGATCACTACTTCATCCTTTCCGTCCGACTCCGTAAAACGCACTTCAATAGTCTCTTTTTTTGAAGTGGGAATTTGTTTACCCGTGTAATCGGGACGGATAGGCAGTTCGCGGTGACCTCGGTCGATAAGAACCGCCAGTTGGATGGTCTTGGGCCTTCCCAGATCGATCAAGGCATCCAGGGCGGCGCGCACCGTACGCCCCGTATATAACACATCGTCAACCAGAATAACGTGTTTATCGGTGATATCGAAGTCGATCTCCGTTTTATGAACTACGGGCTGCGAAGAAATCAGGGTAAGATCATCCCGGTAAAGGGTTATGTCCAAAACACCGACGGGGATATTTTTATGTTCGATATCCTGTATGCTCTCATGCAGCCGCCGGGCCAGACATACCCCCCGGTTGCGTATGCCGATGAGACACAGGTCTTTGGCACCCTTGTTTTTTTCCAGGAGTTCATGAGCGATGCGTTTTATGACGCGGTCAATGCTTTCTTTATCCAATATCTCTTTCATAAGCCTGAAAATAATATATCATCCGGCTATACCCTTGTCAACTCGTATTCAAGGTTCCCCAGGCCGAAGCATAAACTCCGGCCCCCTGCTTTTCATCTCTTTCCCGCCTTACCTGCCGCCGTTGATCAAAGAATTAACCGGAGACATTCTTTAACCGGCTGTCCTTTGTAAACACCCAGTTTCCGGGCGCCGCCGGAACAGGAGAAAACCGTGGACCGGATGGCTTCCTGAACAGTGGAAATCCCGGTTACTTTTATTGCCGCGTCTTTGAATTTTTCGGCAGCCTTCAGATTTAAATATCCGCACATAACATATCCTTTACTGCCCCGTAAAACTACCAGGTTTTTGCCAAGCAGTTTCATTTCCAGCGTTTCGATATAACCCCGGGCAATCTTTATTTTATTATATTTCATTTCAACCCTCCAGGATCAGGACCCTCCAGGCAAGATCCGACAAAGGCAGGTCTTTCCGCTGGGACCTGATGTTGCTCAAAATATTTGCGGGATTCCCGAGGACGGAAAGAGGTATCTTGACCACCACGGTCCCGCCTGAACGCTGAACCTCTATACCTTTGGCAAACAAAGGCTTCTTTTTATCTTTTAGGCGCACGCCCCGGTTGTCCACGGAAAGGTACAGTTTGGGCATCATCGAAAAATCCCCCCCTTTTTTCCATCCCATGAGATACATGCCCATACCTACCGGCCCCCCAATGAGCCTTTTTTTTAAACTGAATTTTACGTACAACGCCTCATCCTTATAGGCGTAGGCGATGCCGGAAATCTCCCCTCCAGAAGAAGATGATGATTCCCGCCCCGAATCGGAAGAACCGGTAAAACATCCGTTAGCCTGCGGATCCTGCCATAAGAATCCTTTGCCGCCGGTTTGGTTCTTCAGCTTGATCGGAGGGAAATCGCCGAATAACTCGTTTTTCCTCGCGAAGGAGAAAAGATAAGGAGGATTATAGGAAATCTGACTTTTATAACCCGCGATTGCCTCCTTCTTTTTATCTATCTCCCGCGATTCCAGTTCCTCCAATGTCCAGGCGATACCGGTAAGTTTTTCCGGAGGAACAAGCGCCAAATCCCCATGGTATCCCCGCGGTTTTGGCCAGCCCGGCATATGCACGAGATACGGAAAAACATCCGGCTGATTGATCCTGCCTTCAAGATCCCACAAAGCTACCCTCAAAAATATATACAAGGACCGGTGATCCCGGTTTGTATCTGCGGGATGAGACACAAAAACCTTGGTGGGCCGAAAATCGCGTATTACAGTTTTTATATCCTTTAGAATACTCTGCCCGGTATAGGGCGCACCGTATGACAACGCGTCTTTATACGGTACGCGGGATATCCGGGTAAAGATACTTTTAAAAGGTTTTTTGTCATCCCAGTATTTGGTCAGAATATCCATGGTACAGAAATCGGGATATCCCAGAAAAACAACGTCCGCAGGAAAAAGCCCCAGAGAGGCCATGGCCGACAAGGTTTCCTTTTTTCTAACCTCCCCCATATACACAAACCCGTTTGTTTTAACGGGAATACGCTTTTCATACACAATAAAAGCCGGTTCGTTCAGGTCGCCGCAGGTATAGCAAACCACCTTTACCCTGGCTCCCGCACCAAGAGACCGCTGGATCACTCCCGCCGCCGCAATAGCCTCATCATCCGGATGCGGAGCAAAAATCAAAATCCGGTCACGCTCCCGGAAACGGGGGAGAGACGGAATTTCTTCCGCGCGGCAGATACCGAAGCCCGCCCAGAAAATCACCGCGCCGATCAAAAAAACATACCTTCCGGACCTTCTCATCGGACACCCCTAAAGAAAAATCTCCGCACCTTATTGTGACTGCGTCCTGCACACAATAAATTACGGAGATTACCGGCGCTTACCAAAGATTATCGCGCATCCATTCGTCTGTTTTCTTAGCGTTTTGCAGGTCTTTTTGAGCGCCGTCAGCCGCCCCTTTTACGGTCTCGCACCCGCTAACCAGGAACAAAAAGACGCCCGCAAAAATCAGAAGAACCGTTTTTTTAATCATACGCCGCTTCCCCCTTTTATCCACCGCTTAAGCCGTACAATCGTCCGTTCTCTGCCAAGATAATAGATAACCTCAAAAAGCCCGGGCCCCACCGTTTTCCCGGTCAAGGCAACCCGTATCGGATGGATCAAAACCTTTGCCGGGATGTCAAGCTCCTGCACAAGTTCCCGAAAGGCGGTTTCAACGGTACCGATATCGAACAGATCGAGTTTTTCCAGCCTTTCGGCAAACAGCGAAAATTCCTTTGACAGATCTTTTGATAAAAATTTCTCCCGGGCTTCCGGGTCAACGGGAAAATCATCCCGGAAAAAGAAATCCGCCCGTTCCACAAAATCGGGCAGCGTGGTCAGACGCGCCTGAAACAATTGTATCAAAGATAAAACATAATTTCTATCAAAATTATCCTTTTTTATATACCCGGCTTTTTCAAGCAGGGGAAGAAGCTCTTCTATCAACAGAGAGGGATCTCTGGTTTTCAGATATTGATTGTTCATCCAGTCCAATTTGTCCAGATCAAGTA
>JAQTZX010000117.1 GCA_028687525.1 Candidatus Omnitrophota bacterium | reverse complement strand
TCTCAAAGGCGACGAGCCGGTACTGCAGTTTCTCGGCGGGACGCTGGTGATGTGGCTGAGTTCTCTGTACGTGTTCGGTATGTACAATTCTTTCCGTATAAAACCATTCAAGGAGATTTTCTTGGTTATTTTTCAGGTGGCGGTGATCGGGTTTGTGGTGCCGGTAAGCGTGAGTTATATATTTAAACCCCATACTTTCAGCCGGGATTTTATCGTTTTGACCGTTGTTTCCATCACTCTGATCCTGTCCGCGGAAAAAGCCCTGCTTGTTTTTATTTTTCGTTACATCCGCCGGCAGGGTCTTAATTACCGCAGTGTGCTCATCGTGGGAACCAATAAACGGGCACAGAGTTTCGTGGAATTGATCGAAAACCACATTGAATGGGGCTTTCGCATCGTGGGGTTCATAGATGAAGATAAGACAAAAACCGGGCAGGAGGTTGGTAAATATAAAGTACTGGGCGGTTTCGAGGATCTCCCCGGGGTCATTCACAACAAAGTGGTTGATCACGTTGTCTTCGTGGTGCCGAGAATGTGGTTCGATAAGATTGCCGGTCTGATCACTTTTTGCGAGACCGAAGGCATACCGGTCAGTTTGGCGGTGGATATGTACGACCTGAAGATATCCCGCGCTAAGCAGACTGATCTGTACGGGTTTCCTTTATTGACTTTTGACAGCACCCCGGATAAATTATGGCATTTGTTGGTAAAACGGGCCCTGGACATAGTTTTATCCGGGATGTCCCTGCTGGTACTGGCGCCGTTTTTCGCGGTGATAGCCGTTTTGATAAAGCGAGGCTCCCCCGGCCCGGTTTTTTTTACCCAGGAGCGCTGCGGTTTGAACGGCAGGATATTCACTATGTATAAGTTCCGTACCATGGTTCAGGACGCGGAAACCAGACTGGAAGAACTGCGGGGAGACAATGAAATGACCGGTCCTGCCTTCAAGATGAGCAATGACCCCCGTGTGACCGGGATCGGCATGATCCTGCGTAAGTTCAGCATTGATGAATTCCCGCAGTTATGGAATGTTTTTAAGGGCGTCATGAGCCTGGTTGGGCCGCGCCCGCCTTTGCCGGCGGAGGTGGTTAAATACGATAATTGGCAGAGGCGGCGCCTGAGCATGCAACCCGGTCTGACCTGCCTGTGGCAGATACGGGGAAGAAATGCCATAACCGATTTCGACGAATGGATGAGGCTTGACCTTGAATACATAGATAATTGGTCGCTGATGCTGGATTTCAAGATCATATTAAAAACCATCCCGGTTGTGTTATTGGGCAAAGGAGCAAAATAGCCGGGGGCTCTGCAGCCGGGAAAATTTCCGGTCATTCGACGCAGGCCACGGTTTGAGTTGTGGCTCTTGCTAATGGTTCCGCCCTGCGGGGGGGAAACAAATGGTGCCGCGGCCTTGCCCGGGGGCTCCACTATGAAAACAAAACTCCATGGTTCGATAATCGTCACGTATCGCTGTAACGCGCGCTGTAATATGTGCGGGGCGTGGAATTATTCTCCCGGCTTCGCAGATGAAATCGGGCCGGATGTTATCCGTAAATTACCGGATATGTTTTTCGCGAATGTAACCGGCGGAGAGCCGTTTGTCCGGCAGGATTTGCCGGAAATCATTGAGGAGTTGCGCAGAAAGTCTGCCCGTGTTGTTATCAGCACCAACGGATTTTTTACCGAGCGGATTATCGAGCTTTGCAAAAGGTTCCCCGATCTGGGGATCCGTATAAGTATTGAGGGGCTTGAAGAAACGAATGACACAATCCGCGGCATCCCCGGCGGTTATCACCGCACACAGGATACGTTGAAAAAACTCCGGGAAATGGGGCTGAAAGATATAGGTTTTGCTTTGACTATCCAGGACTTGAATTACCGCGACCTGGTTGTTTTGTATAAGATGGCACGGGAGTCGGATTATGAGTTCGCCACCGCGGTGGTGCATAATTCGCATTATTTTCATAAGTTGGATAATAAAATAGAACATAAAGAAGCGGTCACTGCGGAAATCAAAAAGCTCATCCGGGAACTGCTTAAATCGCGCAAGGTAAAAGAGTGGTTCCGGGGGTATTTTAACTACGGCCTGATAAATTATATCCGGGGCAATAAACGTTTGCTGCCCTGTGAGATGGGAAGAGACGGTTTTTTTCTTGATCCTTGGGGGGATGTGCTGGCCTGCAATGGTATGAATGAAAAAATGCCCATGGGGAATCTTAAAACGCAGTCATGGGATCGGATATGGAACAGCGCACAAGCCGGGGATGTCAGGCAGGCGGTTCGGGTGTGCGAAAAGAACTGCTGGATGATAGGCAGTGTCGCTCCCGCTATATTGCATCACCCGATGAAACCGGTGCTGTGGGTGTTGAAAACGAAGGTTTTGGGCGTATGAAGATAGCTGTTTTAGGGACCCGGGGGTTTCCAAATATCCAGGGAGGGGTTGAGACTCATTGTGAGCATCTTTATACCAGGCTGGCCGGGCTTGGTTGTGAGGTGATTGTTTTCATCCGCAAGCCCTATGTGAAGATACCTGTTGAGTTATACAAGGGAGTCAAGCTGGTTTCCCTGTGTTGTCCCCGGCAGAAATATTTTGAGACTGTCGTTCATACTTTTACCGGGATCTTTGCCGCCAGGCGGTATAATCCCGATATACTGCATGTCCACGCCTTAGGCCCCTCTTTATGCGTGCCTCTGGCGCGGTTATTGGGAATGAAAGTTGTTGTTACTCATCACGGGCCGGATTATAAACGAAAAAAATGGAACCGGTTCGCCAAGACCGTGCTTCGGCTGGGGGAATTCTGTGCGGCGCGCTTTGCCCATAGGATTATCGCTATTTCCGTGAGGATCTCCCGCGATGTAAAAGAGAAATACGGCCGTGATACCGAAGTTATTCCAAATGGGGTGGAATTGCCGGCAATCGCCGGCACGGATGGGGCGCTGAAACGGTACGGGCTTGTGCGGGGAAGGTATATTCTTGCGGTGGCGCGCCTTGTCCCGGAAAAGGGATTGCATGATTTGGTGGAGAGTTTTGCGGCGGTAGAGGGAGTGAAACTGGTGATTGTGGGCAAGGCGGATCAGGAGGATGAATACAGCCGTTTTTTACAAGAGAAGGCGGGGCGGAACAAGAATATCGTGATGGCCGGATTCCTGAACGGGAAGTCTTTGCAGGAGCTTTACAGCCACGCCGGGTTGTTTGTGCTTCCGGCGTATTATGAAGGATTGCCTATTGTTCTTCTGGAAGCGATGAGTTACGGTCTTTCCTGCGTGGTTTCGGATATCGCCGCGAATCGGGAACTGGGATTGGCCGATGAGCGCTATTTCCCGGCCGGAGATGTGAAGGTACTGGCTAAAAGACTTAAAGAATTCGTGAACAAACCGCTGTCCGGGCAGGAAAAACAAGAGCAATTAAGACGGATCGAGAAAGAGTATAATTGGGATACTATTGCCCGGCAGACCATGAAAGTGTATAAAACGCTCATCAAAACTTGAAAAAAACAAAATAAGTGTTAAAATAAAAACCGGAGAGACCCTATGACACAGGTTTTGATAAAAGATAAGAAATACACCGGTAAGTTTGTGGCTATTAAGAATGCGCGCAAGCCGGTGATCGTCAGTTCCGGCAAAGACCCGCAGTCGGTGTACAAAAAAGCGCTGCGTTGCGGTTGCAGCGAACCGGTGATTTTTTTTGTCCCGGAGAAAAATGCCGGCCAGACTTATTCCTTCGGGTTTCTATAGATAATGCGTTTAAAAAACATCCCTTTCACCAAAGTCTGCCCGCAAGATACCCCTCGCCCGTGGTTATTTATTGATATCGGCAATCCCCGCGGTAAAAAAAAGATCCGTTTCCTCGGCCTTATCGATACAGGCGCCCATGAGTGCACCTTGCCGGCGCATTATGCTTCGTTGCTGGGGTTTAAGCTGAAGGCGGGGGAGAAAAAGAAAATCATCACCGGCAACGGTACTGCCGTTGCTTATTCGCATAAAGCGGTTATTGAAGTGGGGGATTACAGGATCAGGAATGTTTTTATCGATTTCGCGCCTCATTTGAATGTGGTCTTACTGGGGACAAAAGGATTTCTCACCCGTTTCGTGCTCACCCTTGATTATCCGCACAAAAGGTTCTCGCTGGAAAACAGGAAAAAGTAAAAAATTACTGCGTCTGGGGTAGATTAAAAGCCCGCCAGCCGGGTCGGTACCCGGTACCGATTCAATCGGGTACCGGGTACAAAGATAAGCTTGTACCTGTCCCTCGTTGTTAATTCAAGCAAAATCTTGCTTGCCAAGTTGTTTTACTGCTTGTGAAATGATATACTTTATATAAGATGTTAAAAAGTTTAAATGAGTGGATATTTTTTGTAAGTTTAATTGATGTAAATGTTTATAAAATGGAGAAAGCGTTTATGGCGAGAAAATACTTTGGAGTAATAATCTTGATTATTTTGACAGCAGCAAGCAATATATCGGCTTACGCGGGAGATACTCTTCTTAAGAATCCCCCCCCGGTATTTGAGCCGATAAGCGCGGCGTTATTTCTGACCGGAGCCGGGATATTGTTATTCTTCGGAAATATCCCCCGGGAAAAATAAGCCCGGGAATTTTTCCCTCCGTTTGCGCCCGATCCGGGTTCCCCCGTTATAGAAAGTCATCGACTTTAGACGATTGTCTGCCGATTTATATGCTGACGGTGATTTAATGCCGCCGTCAGCGAAAACCGTTAGAGGACAAAGTCCTCTAACGGGGTTTACATCCATTGCCTTGTTCGGAACTTCCCCAATTTCACTCCTCGCGAATTGTAAACACAAGTGCGAAAAAGAAATAAATAAAAAAGCTTCATAGATCAGAAAAACCTGTTACTTTGTAAGTAAGCAAACCAACAAAGGACAGGAGATCTATGAAGCCAAAGAATTG
>JAQTZX010000116.1 GCA_028687525.1 Candidatus Omnitrophota bacterium | reverse complement strand
AAGAGTTCAAAGGTACCGGTAATATGGAACTCCAGCTGGACCGGAACCTTTTCCAGCGCAGGATATATCCCGCGATCGATATTAAAAAATCGAATACCCGGCATGAAGAACTGCTCCTGGATAATAATGAACTGCAGAAGGTGTGGCTGCTCAGGAAAGCGCTGAATGAATTGAATAACGTGGAAGCGATGGAACTGCTTATTGAACGCCTGCAGAAAACAAAAACCAATGAAGAGTTTTTGAACGGCATGAATACGAAATAACTCTGTGCACGTTCGTAGCCGGAAAAATAAAAAAGGAGAATGAAATGAAAGAGAAGATACATCCAAACTACAAGGAATCGATAGTCGTGTGCGCCTGCGGCGAGACTATTCATACACGTTCGACGAAACCTAATATCCGCGTGGACTTGTGTTCCAAGTGCCATCCGTTCTTCACCGGAAAACAGAAGTTCGTTGATTCCGCGGGAAGAGTGGACAAGTTCATCAAGAAGTACGGGAAGGGCAGGAAGGAGTAAAATACGAATAGTTTTCGTGTTCGTGTGTTTTCGTGTTCGCGAGCGGATATACACACGAATCCGCGAACCAACCGCCATATGTTTGAACAACTGAACAAGATGGAGCTTCGGTATCAGGAACTTGAGAATCTGCTGGCTCTGCCCGATACTTTTGCCGACAGCGAACGGTATAATAAGCTGGCCAAAGAACTTTCCGATCTTCGCGATCCTGTTTTACTTTACCGGGAATATAAAAAGGTGAATTCGGAGATTGAAGGCCTCGATGGTATGCTTCAGGAGCGCCACGACCGTGATTTCACGGATCTGGCCCGGAAAGAGATCCAGGATCTTGCCGCGCGGAAATCGGCGCTTGAAACTGAATTAACCGAAGCCCTCAAAACCGAAGATAAGGATGCCGATAAGGATGTGATCATGGAGATCCGGCAGGGTACCGGCGGGTCCGAGGCGGCGTTATTCGCCGCGGACCTATACCGGATGTACACTAAATATGCCGTCTCCAAAGGATGGGTTGTGGAGACTATGTCCGCGCACCAGACCGATGTGGGTGGTTTTAAAGAAATCGTTTTCAGCGTTTCCGGGAAATCCGTGTATAAACGGCTGCGGTTTGAAAGCGGGGTGCACCGGGTTCAGCGTGTACCGGACACCGAGGCGCAGGGCAGGATACATACCTCCACGGCCACGGTCGTGGTTATGGTGGAACCGGAAGAAGTGGAGATGGTCGTTAATCCCGCCGATCTTAAGATCGATACATACCGTTCTTCGGGGCCCGGAGGCCAGCATATGCAAAAGACCGATTCCGCGGTCAGGATCACCCATATCCCCACCGGGACCGTGGTCGCCTGCCAGGACGAGCGCTCTCAGATGAAGAATAAGAGCAAGGCGCTCAGGGTACTGCGCGCCCGGCTTCTTGATAAGAAACACGAGGAAGAGTTTAAAAGAATAACCGATGCCCGCAGGTCCCAGGTCGGCACCGGGGATCGCAGTGAAAAGATACGCACCTATAATTTCCCGGACCGGCGGATAACAGACCACCGCATTAACTTCACCCTGTATAAGCTGGAAGCGGTTATGGAAGGTGCTTTGGATGAGTTGTCCGATGCTTTGATCAAGGCGAGCGAAGCGGCGGAAAAAAATATTAAAGAAGGTTAAAGTAAGGTTAATGATTATCAAAGGTATTTGCCGAGAACATCCGGCAGTCTGATGAAAAAGCCCAATTGGACTTTTTGGTCAGACTGTTGAAGAGGATTTTTCAGCACCCTGCTAACTTTCTTTAACCCGTATTAACCATCTTTAACCTTTTTTCTATGACGGAAGCGGAACTGGTATTTACTCATGTTATGCAATGCGACAGGGCGGCGTTATATCTTGACAGGGGTAGGATGTTGGATAAAGCCGTTTCCGGGCGGCTGTCGGATGTTTTACGCAGGCGCGCGGACGGAGAACCTCTCGCGTATATTCTCGGTACGCAGGAATTTATGGGGTTTGAATTTCTGGTGAATGATTCTGTACTGGTTCCCCGGATGGAAACCGAGATCCTGGTGGAGACGGCGGTTAGATATTCCTCCGGAGCCTTAAGGCACCGGCGTACAGGTTTTAAGATCTTGGATTTGGGCACCGGCAGCGGCAATATCGCGGTGTCTTTGGCGCGGTTGGTGCCGGAAGCGGGGATTGACGCTCTGGATATTTCCGAAGGGGCGTTGTCGGTCGCGCGCAAAAATGCGCGCCTTAACGAAGCGGCGCACCGGATCAGGTTTATCCGCAGAGATATGTTTAACGACTGCCCTGATCTGCGGCCGGAGGGCTACAGTTTTATCGTGAGCAATCCGCCGTATATCCCTTCCGGGGAGATAGCGCGTTTACAGCCGGAGGTCCGGCGTGAACCGCGTATCGCTTTGGACGGCGGGGCGGACGGTTTGGATTTTTACCGGAGGATCGTTGAGGTCTCGCCCGGTTATCTGAAAGAACACGGTCTGCTGGTGATGGAGATAGGATTCGGACAGCGGGAAGCGGTTGCCGGGATATTCGAGGAGAATAAAAATTTCGAACTTGAAGAGGTCGTAAAGGATTACAGCGGGATTGAAAGAGTCGTTGTCGCTCAGAGGCGGACAAACTCACACACTATTAATCGAGGATAATTTATGGATAAACTTGTTATCGATGGCGGAGTAAGGCTGAAAGGTGATGTCCGGGTTTCCGGGTCAAAGAACTCGGTACTGCCGATATTGGCGGCCACCTTATTGACGGATGAGCCGTGTGTCGTCAGAAACGTCCCTGGTTTAAGAGATACCAATACCATGGTGAAGATACTGCGTTCGCTGGGCAAGAACGCGGAATTGAACAAAGGGGTGGTATCGGTCGTTTCCTCGAAAAATAATTCTTTGCCCCGCTGGGTTGCCGACTATAAACTGGTTTCTACAATGCGGGCTTCTTTTTGCGTGCTTGGCCCTCTGCTGGGAAGGTTCGGGGAGGCACGGGTTTCACTGCCGGGAGGCTGTGTTATCGGTATCCGGCCGGTTGACCTGCATCTTAAGGGTATCAAGGCTTTGGGGGCGGCTATCAGCATGGATTCGGGTTATGTTTACGCGAAAGCGAAACAGTTGAAGGGCAGTCATGTTTATCTGGGGGGGGTATATGGTTCTTCGGTACTGGCTACCGGGAATGTGATGATGGCCGCTGTTCTGGCAAAAGGCAAAACAGTCATTGAATCCGCGGCCTGTGAGCCGGAAGTGGAAGATCTGGCGGATTTTTTGATCAAAATGGGCGCTAAGATCAGAGGGCACGGCACACCGGTCATAGAGGTTGAAGGTGTAAAGAGGCTTAGGGGAGCGGAACATTCGGTTATTCCGGACCGGATAGAGGCGGGAACATTCATGATCGCCGCATTGGTGACCCGGGGTGATATTACCATCAAGAACATGGTCCCGCGGCACATGGGGGCGCTAGTAGATAAACTGGAGGAGGCGGGTGCTTCGCTGGTAAAAAGCGCGGATTCCATGCGCGTATGTTACAAAAAGCAGCTGAAACCGGTCAATGTTTCGACCCTGCCGTATCCGGGGTTTCCCACGGATATGCAGGCTCAACTGATGAGTTTGATGAGCATCACTCCCGGGATAAGCATTATTACCGAGAAGATATATCCCGACCGTTTTATGCATGTCGCGGAATTGAACCGCATGGGGGCGCTTATCCAGCGGGAAGGGCCGCATGCTATTGTTTCCGGGGTAAAGAAACTGAGCGGTGCTCCGGTTATGGCCTCGGACCTGCGCGCGTCGGCATGTCTGGTGCTGGCGGGATTGGCGGCATCGGGAAAAACTTCAATATCCAGGATATACCATCTTGAACGCGGGTATGAGAATATAGAGAGAAAATTGGAGGGTCTGGGAGCGAAGATCTGGAGAGAGAAGGAATAGTGTAAAGTTTGTAAGTTTCGGACTTACATACTTTCCACTTACAAACTTAAACACTAAGGAGATACGATGGTTTTAGTGATCGATAACTATGATTCATTCACTTACAACCTGGTGCAGTATCTGCAGGAATTAAGGCAGAAAGTTTCGGTGTACCGGAATGATAAGATCTCTATAGACGAAATCGGGAAACTTAGGCCGGAGAGGATACTTATTTCCCCGGGGCCCGGAGGGCCGGCGGATGCGGGTATCTCATGCGATGTGATACGGGAATTCTCCGGGAAAGTTCCGTTGCTGGGGGTATGCCTGGGGCATCAGTGCATAGGTTTTTCCTACGGCGGCCGGATCATGATCGCCCAAAAGATCATGCATGGCAAAACCTCGTTTATTTACCATAATAAGCGGGATCTTTTTCGCGATATCCCCAATCCTTTTGAGGCTACGCGGTATCATTCGCTGCTGGTGGAGAATACGGGACTGCCTTCATGCCTGGAAATTACCGCCTGGACTAAAGACAAGGAAATCATGGGGCTTAGGCACAAAAAATATCCGGTTTGGGGCGTTCAGTTCCATCCCGAATCGATTTTGACCAGGCCGGGCAAGGATATACTGGCTAATTTTATCAGGCTGTGAGATCAGGGGGTGAAAAGATGATCAAAGAAGCGACGGAAAAAATAGCGGGGCATGAGCATTTATCCCGGGAAGAGATGGAGTCGGTCATCGAAGAGATCATGAGCGGCGAAACCGAAACCCCGCTTATTGTTTCCTTTCTTACCGTTTTGAGCGAAAAGGGCGAAACCATAGAGGAACTCACCGGCGCGGTCACAGTCATGCGCCGTCATGTAACCAGGATAAACGTGCGGAAAAATAATGTGGTTTTGGACACCTGCGGTACCGGCGGAGACAAGAAAGGGACATTTAATATTTCCACGGTGGTCGCTTTTGTGACCAGCAGCTGCGGGGTTATCGTCGCCAAACACGGGAACCGGTCTGTTTCCAGCCGCTGCGGGAGCGCGGATATCCTGGAAGCGCTGGGGATTAATATCCATTTGACTAAGGAACAGATAGAGTCCTGCCTGAATGATATCGGGATTTGTTTTCTTTTCGCGCAGAACATGCATCCGGCCATGAAACACGTGATGCCGGCCAGAAAAGCAATAGGTAGGCGTACCATGTTCAATATACTCGGGCCTTTGACCAATCCGGCCGGGGCAACGCATCAGCTG
>JAQTZX010000115.1 GCA_028687525.1 Candidatus Omnitrophota bacterium | reverse complement strand
CATCCCTCGCTTCCGCCGCTTTCCCGGCCATATACACCTCCGCCTTAATCCCGGCGGCAGTCAGATGCCGCGCGCAGACGAATCCATCCCCGCCGTTATTCCCTTTGCCGCAGACTACGGCAACGGTACCCGCGCCTTTTATCATGCGCGATGCTTCGGCGGAAACCGCGCGGCCGGCATTTTCCATGAGCGCCAGCGTTGAGATAGCAAACCGTTCCCGCAATTCCGCGTCTATGACCTTAGCTGTCCCGGCGGTCAGAAATAAATCATCCCGTTTCACGGCAAGGTTATTTATTTTCCGCATCGCTTTCCTGCGCGGGTTTCTTCTTCAGGGGCTTCCCGTCCAAAAAGGCGAACACTTTCCCGGAAATAAACTCTTTGGCATAGGTGCTCGGGGAAGAAACTTCCACCCGGGCCGAATGCGCGTCCACAGCCGTGAAAAACAATCCCACGGGAGTGGTATCCGTCTCGGACACATACACCGCAATCAACTCTTTCCCGCTGTCCTCGGCATATATGTAGGCTTCGATATCTTTCAGGGCCTCTTTCACCTTATCGACGACAACAGAGTAATCCTGCTTGAAAACCCTGCTCACGGCGTCTTTGCGCGATTCTTCCAGGACGCGGGTGGAAACCCCGGCAAAGCCTTTCGCCCCTTCTTTCAGGGAAACACAACCGCAGAGAAAAGTTAAAAGCAAAAATGAAAACGCCCAAAACCCCGGTCTGTATATCATGTATCCTCCTATTCTTTAATAAGCGCACGCATCCTCTCGAGGTGTTTCTTAGCCTCAACCTCGCCGCGTTTGACAAACTCCTCCGCTTTGTTCAATTCCATCCAGTGCAGGCCTCCTACATCCGGATGCAGGACCACATCGGCAAACTGCGCCTCTTTATTCACCATTTCCGACTGCATGATCTCGAAACTGCTGAAAATAATATCCAGGATATTGGTCTTCAGCCGGTCCTTGACGTAATTCTTCAGGCTGAATCTGAACAAAAGATCATACCAGGCGTCTTTTCTGAAAAGCTTTCCCTCCGCCGCGGGAAGTTTCTCCGTGCCGGCCGCGTTCTCTTTCATCTGCTTAAACTGCCTGATGACGTCTTCGCGGGAAGGGGTCACGTTAACGGCGATGATCTTGCGCACGCCCATCTCCACCAGAGGCTCGGTAGGCATGGGCATGATCACCCCGCCGTCAAAAAGCATCTCTTCCCGGAACTTGTATGGCATGAACACCCCGGGCATAGCACAGCTGGCCATGATCGCGTCTATAAGCAGGCCCCTGTCCAGAATCCGCCATTCTTTACGTTTCACGTCGCTGGCGATGATCTTTATTGGGACGCGCGTGTCCGCGAAAGTCTTACTCCCCAGACAACGTTTCAAAAAATCATACAATTTGTTCCCCTTGATGAAACCGACAAAGGGAAAAGTCAGATCTACCAGGCTCCAGATATACTTCGGCTCTTTAAAAACCCGGGTGATCTCGATTATTTCCCGGCTGCTCCTGCCGGTTGCCCAGAGGCTGGCAAGCAAAGCACCCATGCTTGATCCGGAGATAACGTCAATGGGGATCTTTTCATCCTCAAGAACTTTAAACACTCCCACATGGCAGAAACCATAGGCAAAACCCACGCCCAAGGCAAGCCCGACCATACAATCGCCGTCGTTGCGGGCGATCCGTCGTATCCGGCGCGCGTATTCGCAATCCGCGTTATCGATGACCGGCCTGCGGGATATCCGGGGTCTCAACGCCGGCAAAAAAGCGGATATGTCGTTCACCGATTTATTGTCTTCTTCAACCGTGCCCCGGGGAGGCTTTTCTCCTTCGACGATGAGCCGTATCTTGGCCGAAGGGAATTGCAATTCATCCTTGAGCCGGGTACGCAGACGGTCCGCGCGCCTGAAGTCCGCCGGTTTCGATCCGCTGAAGATATGAATAAGGTTCGACTGGTTAAGGATATCGAAAATGAATTTTTCCTTGAATGAAGGCAGGGCCAGGATGATAAAGTGATAATCATTCACCAGCAGGCCCAAAAGGTTGACTATCTTGCGCAGATGGTATTCGTCTTTTGGATTATAGCGCAGACAGAGCAAATCGATACCGGTTCTTTCCTTGAGAATAAAACGCGCCAGATTCCCGATTTGTTTAAATGAATACGAAAGGTTGAATTCCTTGACCGCCGTCCCCGGGGATAATTCCGCGGGGACCAGAAACGGCGCGGACTGGGGGACCGCTTCCAGCACCGCAACCGATTTGCCGGTTTCTTTCCTTATGCTTAGCGCGAGGTTGGCCGCATACAAAGCTTTATTCGCCTTCGCCGAAACGCTGGAAACGGAAATGATCGTGGTCTCAAAAATGATCTTCTGATGCAAGTCCTTGCGTTTGAGCCTTCGGGAAAGGGTCTGACTCATGTCGATGGCCAGCCGGGGGATCTTTTTGAGCGTGGACATGAACGCTTCTTTGGGCATGTACAAAATCAGGCAATCATTCACCGCCCGCGCGGTCACCGAATGAGGGTCCCCGGTCAAGAGAGAAATGATGCCGAAGTATTTGCCGCGCGAGAGGTATTCCAGTATTTTTTCACTCCCCTTTTTGTCCCCGGTAAAAACCACCACACGGCCGAAAATAATACAGTAAAACCCGGACGGCTGGGTTCCTTCGGCGTAAATAACCTGATTTTTCCGGTATTCGACAAGAGAAGTCTTCTTATCGATGTATTCACGCTCCCGTTCGGAAAGGCCGGTGAACAGGGGGATTTCTTTCAGAAGGAAATATTTGTTGATAAACCCGTTTTTCATGTATATCCCTATTCAAACGCGTTGGCCCGGCAGACGGCGGCGAATTTCCGCGCGCTTTCCCTGACGGTGCGCGCGCAGGTCTTATAATCAACGTCGATCAGCCCGAAGCGCGGGACAAACCCCTTGTCCCATTCGAAATTATCGGTGAGCGACCAATACATATACCCGGTTACCCGCACTCCCTTCTGTATAGCCGCGTGCACGCTCTTGAGGTGTTCATAGATAAAATTCCAGCGCCGGTTATCATCCGGGGTACAGATACCGTTTTCCAGAATACACACCGGAAGGTTATATTTCCTCAAGCCAAGGAGCAAAGACAACAGCCCTTCCGGGTAAATATCCCACCCGAGAGAATTTTTCTCCAAGGTGCTGTGATTTTTCCCGCAGACATCCACGAGCAGGCGGTGAGGACTCCAGCCGCCGGCCTCCACCAGGTCACGGGTGTAGTAATTCAACCCGATAAAATCCAGGGTTTTGGTTTTGATCGCTTTTCCCATGAAATCAAAATTAAAAAGAAAATTCTTCAGATACACGGAGAGTATATTCTTGAGCGCCGTATTACAAGGAACGAAAACCCTCATGTTCTTGGCAAAAGTAACCATGGGCGAAGACAGGTTCTTCGCTTTATAAAGAGCGTGTATGATCCGGTAAGCTTCTATATGGGCATCGCGGAGAACCTCCGCCACTTTCATGCCTTTGCGCAGAGATTTCTCCTGCGGAGGCCAGTTTCCCAGCACATACGACTGATGGGCGTAGACCATCGGTTCGTTAACGGTCACCCAGTATTTGACGTCTTCGGCGTATGCCTCAACGATGATACGCACATAGCGCAGGAAACTCTCTATTGCCCCGGGGGCAAGCCATCCGCCTTTTTCAGCCAGCCACAGCGGATTGGTAAAATGATGCAGGGTCACTATCGGTTCTATGCCGCGCTCTTTCAAGGTACGAATGACTTCCCGGTAATGCCCGACCTCCGAATCCATTGTCCTGCCCTCTTCCGGCTCAATACGGCTCCACTCTATGGAAAAACGGTGCGCGTTATGGCCGAGTGATTGAGCCAGGTCGAAATCTTCCCTGAACATCCGGTAGTGGCGGCAGGCATCTCCGGATTTCTGCCTCCCCGAAGCGCCCTGCTCCCATTGCCACCAATCATTATGAATATTGCCGCCCTCCACCTGATGGCTGGAAGACGCCGCTCCCCAGAGAAAATTTTGCGGAAATCTCAGCATAATTCAATATTATAACAGAAAAAAATAGGGGCGTGATTATTTTTTTGACTTGCATCCGGTAGATTATCCGTTACAATAACACCATGAATCTTTTCACGGTTTTTTTCATTTCTTTTACCGTGGCCCTCTCCGGATCGCTTGCCCCGGGGCCTTTACTGGCAACGGTCATCTATGAAAGCTCCCGGCATGGATTCAAATCCGGCCCCCTGATCATACTCGGGCATGCCATCGCCGAGATCGCCATGGTCGCCCTTATCGCGCTGGGGCTTTCAAAAATCATAAACAATCCCCTCGTCCTGAAGTTTATATTCTTTTCCGGGGCGGCAATCCTTATCTTTTTCGGGATTAATATGCTCTCTTCCCTGCCCAGAGTAAATCTCGACCTTAAAACTACCCGCAAAAAATCATCGGGACTGGTGATGACCGGATTCACCATGAGCATAAGCAATCCTTACTGGTCGATCTGGTGGCTTACCTTCGGGATGGGAATGGTTTTAGGCGCGCAAAAAGCGGGATTTTCCGCCCTGGCGGTTTTCTTTATCGGTCATATACTGGCGGATCTAAGCTGGTACAGCATGATATCCTTTGCTTTAAGCAAAGGCAAAAAGTTAATTTCTCTCAAAATCTATAAAGGCATTATACTCCTCTGCGCGATCGCCCTGCTCCTATTCGGGGTATATTTCGGCATAAGTTCCTTTAAATAAAAAAATCCCAACCTTTGTTGGGATTTAAAAGAAAGCCGATAGGGGAAGGCGAACACCGCACAACACCCTACTTCGGCAGCCCAGCCGCCCTATTGCCCACTGCCCCCGGAATAGTCCGTACTCAAAACAACCCTACCCCGGAACAACACCTCACAAGACAGGAACAATGTAGGCCTGAAACTTTGTCACGCAATGACAAGCAGCAACGAACCGCCATCCACATCTGCGTGGCCCCGCGACCGCCGGCGCACCGCACCGGAAGCCGGCGGGACGCCCCCCGGTTTCCCGGGGTTTACCCTTATCGGCCTTAATAAATATAGCACACAATCATGCTAATTTCAAGCCGGGGAGCAAAAAAAGAAAAAAGGGGACGGTTCCAGTAGTGTCCCAACATTACTCAAATAATACTAATTGGTTATGATTATCGTTTT
>JAQTZX010000114.1 GCA_028687525.1 Candidatus Omnitrophota bacterium | reverse complement strand
GGATATCCGTTATCAGAAGACCGGCAAGCCGCTTTTTGAATTTATCCACGGACGGAAACCTGATCACCGCCGGGTTGTAAACACAAACCTCGGCTATCCGCTTACCGGCAACCGCCTTTTTCAAATCTCTCTTGATAGTCTCTACTTCCGGGAGTTCAGGCATGAGCGCCCCCGCAATCCATTGAGCTCCGCGATATCTTTCCCCGGATTTCCCTTAACCGCGAACCGTCATTTTCACAAAAATATATCCCCGGCCACTTCCCCAATACTAAACATCCCCTTTCAATAAATACATTTCAAATTTTTTTGAGGATTTTTCTTACAATTTCCACTGTCTCTTCAACCGTATGCACCCGGATAATACCCGGGATATCATCCGTGCTTGCCGCACCAAGAAATTTTGTAGTTAAAGAACCTTCTTGACCAAGCTTTTCAGGGACTAAACCAACTACCGGTATACCAAACTGCAGACAATAAGCAATTTCCGAAAGAGTTCCCGACTCCCCGGGAAGAGCGATTACCACATCAGCGCTTTTAACGACCATAACATTCCGAGCCAAACCCATTCCGGTGGGAATTACCACATCCACAAACTGATTGGCATCTTCTTTATGATAGCTTGGAATAATACCTATGGTTATTCCCCCGCCAGCTTTAAACCCAGAGCAAACAGCCTTCATTACTCCACTTAGACCACCACAAATGATAAAATCAACCACTTTTGCCAATTTTTTACCCAAATCTTGGGCTAAGCCATCCACATCCTTATTGCAGACGTGTCCTCCAATTACCCCCACTATTATCTTTCGCATATTCACGTTTGTTTTTAAAATAGACAACCGGGATTTGACCGCACTCGAATTTTCCATATTCTGATCTATACTTTCGATTGCTCTAAAAATTTTTGCCCCTGACAGGAGTCGAACCTGTACAACTGGCTCCGGAGGCCAGTGCCCTATCCATTGGACTACAGGGGCAATTTTAGCATTAGAACAACGAGAAAGCTTATAGCCGGGATTTCAGTCGCGGTAAAATCAGATATGGCCGTAATTGTAGCCGCGGCATTAGTCACTGCCGAGCGCTTTTTTTATGGTTGAAAGAGCATATTCACGGTCCCTGACCTTAGACTGCTGAATTGAAAACCGCTTAAATGTTTTCACTCCTTTACCAATAAGGACATTCTGCATATAATCAAGACAACGACCATTACCGGTTCCACTCCCATAGGTCGTAAACAAGACCACCGTTTTCCCCTCCAACCCCGAACACCTGTCTAAATAGGTATTAATCGCCGGTGCCGGGCCAAACGCCCATACCGGCGTTCCCAGGCATATCATATCATAACTCCCCAGGTTAAAATCCATCTCCGGGAGCACGCTTCTGGCGCGGCTAAAAGCACGGGCCGCTTGCCTGAAAAACGAACCGGATTCATCCAAAGGCTTGAGTTCACAAAGTTGAATATCACCTTGTTCTTTCAGGAAATCGGCAAGAATAACGGCTGTTTTTCGGGTATTGTCTGAATACGAATAGAAAACAATGATACCTTTCATGGCATCTCCCGGCATCGATTAGTTGAACAATGGAAGGCGGTTATAATGTATTTTAGACTACCATGAAACACGCTGTTTTTCAAGCGTTTTTGTTCCTGTATGAAGAGAAATGCGGAATATCAACACGCCCGGAAGTGTTATTTCGGGCTTCTCCTGATGCCTTTTTTATACACCTTCTTCCAATACTCCCGCAGATAAACCACTTTGCGTTCCAGCCAATTTTCATGTTTCACGTACCAGTTCACCGTTTTAACCAGGCCTTCTTCAAAAGATATCTCCGGATTCCACCCCAGATCACGTTTTATCCCGGTAAAATTAAGGCTATACCTGAAATCATGCCCCGGGCGGTCGGCGACGAACTCGATCAGGCTGTACGGTTTGCCGAGTATATCCAGTATATTCCGGGCCACCTCGATATTCTTGCGTTCGTCCCCCGAACCCACATTATAAACTTCTCCCGGACGGGCTTTTTGCACGGACCTCATAATAGCTCGTGCGCAATCCGAAACATACAGCCATTCGCGGACATTCAACCCTTTGGCAAACACCGGAATCTTTTCGTTCTTAAGGGCTTTATAAATAATCACCGGAATAAATTTCTCCGGGTACTGCCAGGGGCCGTAATTATTGGAAGGCCTGAGGATGACCGCCGGAAAACCGTATGTCCGGACGTATGCGCGCACCAGCAGATCGGCCGCGGCCTTGCTTGAGGAATACGGAGAACTGGGATTTAATGGTGTATGCTCGTAGAACTGCCCGGTATGAATATCGCCGTACACCTCGTCTGTCGAAATATGAATGAACTTATGTATGCCGCTTTTTCTCGCGGCGTCCAAAAGCACCTGCGTTCCCAGTACATTGGTCCTTATAAAAGCCTCGCCGCTTAAGATACTCCGGTCAACATGGGTTTCCGCGGCAAAATGCAGGACTATTTCCGGTTTTTCTTTTTTAAAAATCTTCTCTACCGCGCGCGCGTTGCAGATATCCGCCCGGAAAAAAGTACATGCTTTACCCGCCTCGGACAGCCGTTGAACATCCCCCGCGTATGAAAGCTTGTCTACCACCGCTACCGCGTACTCCCGGCGAACCGCCTGCCGGACGAATTCGCTTCCGATAAATCCCGCCGCGCCGGTTACCAATAACTTAGTTCTTCGTGCCATTCCGGGGTTATTCCTGTAAAGCCGGCTGCCGCGCCTTAATGCTTTCCAACAGCCGGTTCATGGTATGATTATGCTCTTTCCATTCCCGGGAAAGGAGTGCGGACCATCCTCTGGATCAACGAAAAATCGGGGAACGGAAGTTTATCCGGATTTTCAACCGGTTTCCCGCGCACGACCGGAGCAGTGACCCTGCTTTAGACGATACCGGCAATCACCTATCCGGCCTCTCCTACGACGACCTGCCGGGCACAGCGAAGCGCTTCTTCGGGAAGGAGGCCGGCGTGCAGCCCGTCCATGATCACTTTTTCCCGGGGAAACCCCGGCAGCCGGTTCTATCAACACAATTATTCATTGAACGCGTCCTCCGGGTTAAAATTATACCACTCCCCCGTCTTCAGTCAACTCTTTCCTCAAGCTCAAACCTTCATCAAACCCTTCTCTTTAAAACTCATAAACCGGTCTCCTGCCACGACGATATGATCCAGCACCTCTATCCCCAGGATCTCTCCCGCTTCTTGAAGTCTCCTGGTTATGGCAATGTCCTCTTCCGAAGGCGCCGGGTCCCCGGAAGGGTGATTATGGGCGACAATGACCTGGGCAGCCAGGTTTTTTATCGCCGGCTCAAAAACTTCCCTCGGATGCACCAGGCTGGCGTTCAAAGAACCGATCGAGATCACCTCTCTTTTTATTTCCTGGTTCCGGGTATCCAAGAAAAGAACAACGAAGTGTTCCTTTTTCAAAAAACGGATGTCCCGCAATTCCCTGAAAGCATCCTCCGGAGACACTATCTGCCCGATCTCCGTTTTTTTATCGTTCAGCAGCCGCCGGGCCAGTTCGAAACACGCCGCGATCCCGCAGGCCTTCGCCCTGCCTATGCCGGGGACACGCATGAGATCCCGGACGTCCGCATCAGGCAAAAGCCCGGCTCCAAACCGGCGCAAAATATCTTCCGCGACAGACAGAACACCTTTCCCTTTTTTCCCGCTGCCCAGGATGATTGCCAAAAGCTCGGTATTGGTCAATCTTCCCGGTCCGTACTCCGATAGTTTTTCCCGCGGCCGCACAGCCCGCGGCAAATCACGAATAGCCCCCTGAACGATTACCATAAGGCCTCCTTTGGGTTATCGGTATGATAATGGGATTCTCACTATCAATAGACGCGTGAAAAGACAAAATCTAACCGGTTTTTTGGAAAAATTTTCCGGGGATATGAAGTCAACGGGGAACTACGCGGCCCATAAAAAAACTAAAAATATCCAGGATAATGACGGCAAGGATCCCGGCAACCCCGGTCTGAAAGAGGGCGCGGGAAATCAGGTTGGCTTTTTTTAATATCTTCAGGTCTTCCACATACACGATCTCACAGGCGCCTGCGCCGGTATCGTTCCGGACAATGCTGGTATTCCATCGTAAACTCGCCGGATTAAACGATTCGCTCTCACCCAGGCTCTGGGCTTTTACGTTAACCAGCTTGCCCGTTATTCTTATCTGATCCCCGGCAACGAGGTTTCGCGCCGCGCTTTCAAGGCGGGGATGCTTAAAAACCAGGTGGTTGTTGGAAATTTCATTAAGATTGAAGGGGACATTCCCCTCCCATTCCGCATTACACCAGCGGCAATCCTGAAAAAAACGAATCTTTTTATATTGATAAACCTTGTTCTCCGCATTACCTCCCCAGAGAAGGCAAACGTCAAGAGGGAACACGCTGGAAGACTTATAAATACTTAAGAACTTGTAATCCATTTTACTGACCAACAAACCGCTGATCTGATAATCATACAGCGGGATCAGTTCATACTGGTATCCGTCTTTCTCAAAACGTATGGATTCCGTGTTGAGCCGTTTCTCCTGCAAAGGCTGTTGGAGAACTTCCGGCACGGTCTGCCCCACACTTCTGATGTTATTGCGGGTAAAGAACGTGACGGCGGTGCTTAAAAGCAGGACCGGTAATATTAATTTATTCAGCATGGTTCTACCACCCGTTATAATGTATCCTGTCCGCATCGAACCGGTTTACCGGAGGCAATTCCTGCGCCGGATACCCCACCGGGATTAATGCCAGCGGCACAACATCTTCGGGAATACCCAGGAGTTTGCGGGCCGCTCTGACCCGGTCTTCCTCGGGATAGAATCCCACCCAGACCGCTCCCAGCCCTTTTTCAGACACTGCGATGAGAATATTCTCCGCGGCCGCCGAACAATCCTGGACCCAGAACCCTTTATGAATTTCTTTTTTCAGATCCCCGCAAACCAGGATCGCCGCCGGGGCGTCATTGACCATCCGGGCGTGAGGATGGATTTTGGGTATTTCGGCCAATACCCGGCGGTCATCGATCACGATAAACTGCCAGGGCTGCTCGTTGCCCGCGGACGGAGCGCTCATCGCCGCCTTCAGCAATTCCCCGATTATTTCCCGGGAAACGGGCTTTTCCGTATATTTACGAATACTCCGCCGCTTAAGGATCGCCTG
>JAQTZX010000113.1 GCA_028687525.1 Candidatus Omnitrophota bacterium | reverse complement strand
ATTTTGCGGAATATTGGGGGCAAAATGTATTCAGATCGGATTTGCTTGATCCTATAGTTGAACATTTCGGTATCGCAATTTATAACTACAATTTTCTTATATCCATGCCCGAGAACCAGAAAAGGGCAGATATAATTAAGGAGAAACTCGCAGATACTTATCACAGATTTGGAAGAGCATATATCAGTTTTAGTCTTATTTCTGATGCTATCGGACAATATACCCAAGCGGTTAACATCTACAAAGATGTTGCGCTAACACAACAAAGAGACGATGTATTCTATTACTCGAAAGCCGTGGCACATCAAGCTCTGGGAGATGCCCTTATGATAAACGGTGACGCGCAAAAAGCGCTCACTGAATATGAGAACGCTAAAAAAGACTATAGGCAGGCCTACGAGCGTACCGGGACCTCTTATTTAATGGATCGTGGATATGGTAAATTAATTATCAGCCTGGGTGATGCCATAAAGAGTTTGCATGGTGAAGATAGTAAAGTATTTTCAGATTTTGAAGGGGACAACCGGCTCTGGGATGCGTATGTTAAAACAAGGCAGATTAAAAAGGATACAGGTGGTGATGGCGGCACAGCGAAAGTGAATTATAATGTGAACACAGAGATAGCTGTTGAGCCTTTTATTAAAGATATCGAAACGGCATTAAAGAAAAAAGGAATTAGTGGGAAGTGCGTAATGACCATTGAAGGCGAAGCAGGAAGTGGGAAAAACTTTACAGCCGACCAGATAAAGGAGCGGGGTATAGAAAATTATCCTCCCCATGAAATCGCTGTAATCGACACCGATGAATATCTACCACAGGTATCTTATATTAATAATGAGAGGGTGGTGATCGATAAAAATGGCCTGCCGGTTATTCCTCTCGGAAGTGATTTGGAATATTTCAAATTCGCCGAATTTAAAGGAAAGTTTGAGGAATTATCTGAAAAAAATCGCCTTGTAATAGTCATTGGGTTATATATGCCGCTTTTTTTTGAAAAACTGCAGCTATCTAATCCGGATCTACGGGTTTTGATAAAGAATAAAAGTGAATTGAGTAGAATGAGAGCTATTCGGCGGGATGGATATCCGGATAACTATATTACTTCCATGCGAAAACTTGAAGAATTGCAAAATTTATTAAAGATCCCATTTGATGTAATCTTTACGAATAAAGATAGTAGGCAATCCGAGAATCCATTAAAGACGCAAGAGCCAAGCACATTTAAATTCGTTTTACCCGAACTATATGGTAAGGAAATAGCAGAGTCTGCGTGGGAAGTTTCACCGGATACATCTTTGGAAGTCCTTAGTAATGAGATTGAAAATAGGGCCAACGCGGTATTGAGTACGAAAGTCGATCCCCTGTCTCATGATGTATCCGCTGTGGAAGCGGTTGTCGCCGGAGCCTTTGCGGTAATTAGATATTTGTTCACTCAAGGAGAAAAATCTATCAAGGTAACGATGCGAACCTATGAGTCTGGAGTAGAATTGGTAATAGATGGGAAGCAAGAAAAAATTCCACCAAGGAGGGAGGCATTCGGAAGAGGCGAGACGTTGTTGAGTCCTCTCCAGTCACATGTTCCCGAATTTGTTATCGCAACGGCTAATGATTGGTATGCCCGCACATTTCATGGCAGATGGGAAACATCCTGGGTGCCGGAGCAGGGGAACCGTTACACTTTTGCTATGCCTAAGGTTATCCCCGGATTCCGTGATGTCGGGTGGCGATCAAAAGAGAAAGAGAGTATCTTTGAGAATGATCTCGCGACGCATGCGGAAGTGAAAATGGTTACCGTGCGGTTAACGGATCAAGGGAATACTAAAATAGGAGTGACAGAACAAATTGTACAGCGCGAAGGATTTTTTATAAACATTCATTATACCCCGACATTTATTTCCCCAACTTTTATTGCCGATGCAGTGGATTTAGCCGCTTTTTTTGACCAGTTAGGGATAGAATGGTCACGGCGGTATACAGAACAACACGTTACTTTGTATGAGGGGGGCAGGGCGATCGCCTGGAATGATAAACCGGTGATTGAAGATATAATTCGCAAAAACACTGACTTAGAATTTGACATCAAAGACGGTTCTATGCAGCAGAAAGTAACTACAATGCGGATTGACACGCCTGAGGGGAGTATTGAGCATTATCTTACCGACAATAAACACCTGATGTATGTTTTGAGTGTTTATGGAATTCCTTACGAATTTCATTTGGGAAGCGTTCAAGTTCACATTGGTTTCATGACCTTTGTGTTAACCTGGGAGGATAGACAGGTCCTGAACGCCATTTTGATAGAATTTCTCAGGGTACAAAAACAGATTACTGTAGAAGTAGACAAGGCTCAAGATATTGCCAATGATGGCGGATTTAGGAATGTTTCGGAAACAGCTAAAGATAAGCGCGGCGGTATTGATTTTCGTTCTCTCCCTATCACCACCCAGCCAGTTCTCGCCATTCAGCCAAATCTACAAGTCCCACTTCAGCCAAAAATCCCCTTAGCTGAATTAGACAAGGAATGGAGCAGTATTCAGGAGATGGTCAACAAAGGTAATATTCCATCGGGAGAGACAATAAAGGAGTACGTTCTATCCTGTTGCCAAAAAGGCGATATAAGCCAGGATATGGAGAAGGTGTTGGCTTGTATTTTCCAGATACTACGCCTGGAAGAAGATTATGCAGTAGCCTGTGAACCAGGTTTTATCCAATTGCTATCCATTCTTGAATCCGATAAGCCCCCGCATGAGTTACAACTGGCTTTGAGCGCGGTTTTATTTGGAAGTTAAACATAAGTGTCTTTTTTGTGCCCAAAACGTGTCCATCCAACACATAAACATCCCGTAACAAAACTAAACATCCGGACTCGCCAAATATCTGCTATAACAAGCGTTTACATCATAATTAGTTATATTTCAATGAGTTACAGAAATATACTCAATGGACTCCCTCCCTCGGCACATATAGAAGAGGGCGGGTTGATATAACCCGCCTTTTTCATTGGAGATGTGGCGTAATTGCCTAATAACAAAGGTGGTTACGTCATTCTATTCGTGTATAAACCTTTCGATATATTTGTATGGATTTGTATATCTTTTTATCCTTAACGTTACGCTGACGTCACAAAAATTTTCCGGCTGCACAAAAAATAAGTGGTATAATTTACGTATGGCGCGCCCAGAGAATTGTTTGCGGATTAAATACTTATAATGGCCGGAGGGATTATAAATGCGGCTTCGGTGCTGGAAACAGTGGAGGGTAAAAATGCGTAGGGAAGTGCCATGAAATGCAGGGATTGTATTTATTATAAAGAAATAGATGCCCGGTCAGGCAGCTGCTATGGTGTAAAGATTAAGGGTGACCGGGATCCGGTTAAAGGTTCGGACAAATGCCGGGGGAAGTTTTTCAAGCCGCGGAAATCATCTGCGAAGTACGGAAGGGTATTAAATATGAATGTTACTTTAATCGGCATGGCCGGGGTCGGCAAGAGCGTTATCGGAAAAGCGCTGGCGAAAAGGCTCTCCTTCGATTTTATCGATACGGATAAAATAATAGAAAATAATCTGGGCAGGGGGCTGCAGGAAATAATAGACGCATGCGGAGAGGAAAAATTCCTGCGCATGGAAGAAAAAACGATTACCGGCTTGAAACTTTCCGGTGGATGCGTCATCGCTACCGGCGGCAGCGGGGTATATTCCAAAAAGGCGATGGCATTCCTTAAGAAACATTCGGTTGTTGTCTTTTTAGATGCGCCGATTTCAGCCATCAGCAGTTGGATTGCCGATAAGGATACCCGGGGAATAATCAATTTGAAAAAAGGGTTGAACCTGCTTTACAACGAAAGACTCCCCCTCTATAAAAAATATGCCGGTTTAAAAGTCAGGTTGTATACAGGGTATGATAAAAGTTGTATCGTGGAAGAGATAATTAAGAAATGCCGCAGCCGGGGGTTGTTATAAAATGCCCGCTGGTATGTTCACAGTAAAAGAAATTGTTGATCCGTCCGATCCGGATTTTCTCGGGCTCTATACCGATGTTTGGAAATCATGTTTCCCTCTTGATTTGTTGCCGTTCAAGGCGTTTTGCGGGAAGATACGGGAGAGAGAATTCAAAGAAGGCGTCTATCATATTTTTGTGGTGAAGAACCGCGGAAATGCCGTTGTTGCCGGGATCTCTTTTTATTTTTTCTTTGAGAACAGGAAAAACGGATTCGCGTTCGGGGCGGATGAGTACATCGGTGTCGCGCCGGATTACCGGAAGATGGGCATCGGCAGGCGCCTTGCCGTCCTGCGGAGCAAAATCCTTCAGCGCGATGCACGGGCAGGAGGGAAAAAACGGGTTGAATTTATTATGGGTGAATATTATGATCAGGACAGGATTTCTCCCGAATTGGTCCGTAAAGACGGGTTTGACCCGGTTGCAAGAAAGACATTCTGGAAAAAGGCGGGGATGAAAGCGCTTGATCTTGATTACGAGAATCCGGGTATTTTCGACCACAGAAAAATTGAACGGGTGTATACGGTAGGGATCAAAATCAACCCCGCGCGTTATCATAAGAGAATCCCCGCCGCGTTTGTCGCGGCTATGTTGTCCGCGTACTACCGGAATTTCTACGGGATCAATCGTAACCACCCCGTAATGCGCCGGTTGAGGGCTTTGTTGAAGAGCCGGGAATCTGTGGGGGTAATCGATCTGGTATGATCTTTTATCGTAAGATAAGGGGCCGGGGCGCTTTACCGTCTGGTGGAAAAAATTGATTGTAACGCAGAGGTTTGAAAATGGGTGGGATTCCCGAAGAGAAAAGATCGTATTCACGCTTAAAATCAAGTCTAAAAATAGGCGTTTCCGATAAGGTTTTAGGCGATACTGTTGATTTAAGCGAAGGCGGATTGAGTTTTAATTCCGCTGAAACTATCGCGAGCCCGGTAATTCCTTTGCAAATCCATTTTCCCGGCAAAGAGTTTAAATTCAAGACAAAAGCAAAACTGGTGTGGAACAGGGATATTGATGGAGGAGTTTCTTCATATGGAGTGGAGTTCGTTAATCTCAGCGAGGCCCGGAAAGCCGTGCTGAGAAAAGAATTGATCACGATGCAGGCAGGGAAATTATTGGATGATATCGGGACGCCCGGAATTAAAAAACAGATTCTCGATTTCTTTCTGAAGGATATATTGAATTACGTGGGTGAAATTACCGAGATTAGTTTGTGTTT
>JAQTZX010000112.1 GCA_028687525.1 Candidatus Omnitrophota bacterium | reverse complement strand
ATTCCTTGCGCGGCTGCGGCGGAATGATTTTTTCTCATCCAAAAGCATTTCCCATAAAGAACCGGCGTAGCCGAGTTTGTGTAAAAACTGCAAAGTGGATTCATATTTATCCGGGGGGAAAACAACGCTGCGCGCGGTATCAAACGACTCGCGCAAAATACGCTCAAGCCATATCCGGCCGATTACCGGAGATATATAATACACCGGCTCAAGAAGCGGAGCCCCGGCTTTCAGCAGCCCCTCCGAAATAGCGATCTTTTCTAACGCCGTGCCGGGCAAAATGCGGATACCCATAAAAACAAAAGACACGGTCTTGGAAAGACTAAGGATATTACGGATGCCTTCGAGCACGGTATCCTCCGTCTCTGCCGGTCCGCCGAACATATAATACTGCGCGGTAGCCACGCCGTTGCGGACAAAGATATCGTTGGCCGCCGCGATATCGGCAAAACGGAAAGGCTTACCCAACCCCTTGAGCGTGGTATCGGTGGCGGCGTCCGCGCCTATCTCCGCGGCCTTCAACCCGATCTCTTTCATAAGCGCAACCGTCTCTTCCTTCAAGCCATCCGGTTTAAAAAAAGCGGTCCAGGGAACCGACACCCGCCTGCGGCGCATCTCTTCGAGAACACGGATATAATGCCCTTCATCATCGTTAAAAACGGAATCGGTAAAAAAAAGATACCTGATCCCGTGTTCTTCAATAAGCCTTCGGATATCATCAACAACCGCGGACGCGCTGCGCGCGCGGATCAATTCTCCTTCGAGTCCCGGATAGGTACAGTACACACATTTATAAACGCATCCCCGTTTGGTCTGGACATTTGCCATATTGCCGCTGGCCTGGTAAAATTTCATGATCCGCGGGTCGTAGAGCGCCGGTTCAATAGACATTCCGGGAAGTTTGTTGCGCGCGCGGAAAATCCGCTCCGCGGGAAGTTTCCCGGAAGCAAGCCCCCGCGCGAACTCAACAACCGACTCTTCGCCTTCTCCCGCAATGCCGTAATCCGCTCCGGTGGCGGCAAGGATCTCTTCCGGCATCACCGAAAATCCCGTACCGCCCAAGACAACCGGGACGGCATCCGCCGAAGATTTAAAAACCCCGACAATATCCCTGACCACGTCGATATAGCGCTGTTCATTGGCGCAATTAACATTATCTATATTGCGCACCGATATTCCGATAAAATCCGGCTTAAATTCAGCGGCCGTTTTTTTCAACGACTCCGGAGACCTTCCCTCACGCAGGAAATCGATTTGCCGCACCTCATGCCCGGCGCGCGCCAGAGCCCCGGCAACCACGCTCATGCCCAGCGGGTATACCGGATACGGGGTAGCGGCGGTATTGGCGGAGATAAGCAGTATTTTCATATTTTTCTCACCGGCGCATCAAAATTACGGGCCTGCAAACGGGTCTGCCGGTACGTGCCGTCTTCTTTTTCGCGCTGGATGACTTTTAAGTAAAGCTGCGCCATCTTAATTTCCTTACTGCTCCGGGCGTAAAAAGTCTCCCAGGCATAATCATACATCTTTTCCAGCTGTTCCGGAGACATTTTTGCCGGTTTGAAAACCGCCTCTCCGGCGGTATACCGGCGCCAGTCATTATGAATGATCCTGCCCTCCTTCTCCAATTGCGCGCGTATGGGAGAATGAGGAAAGGGAGTAAGGATAGTGAACTCCGCGAGATCCAGCTCTATATCCAAAAGGAAATCCACCAGCCGTTTAATGTAATCCTCATCGTGCTCATCGGTGCCTAAAATGACCGTTCCTTCCACGCCTATGCCCCGTTCCTTCAAACGCTTGATCCGCCTGCGCATATAATCCGATGTATCCACGATAGCCTGATAAACATACCAGCATCCGGCCTTAACCGCCAGCTCAAGTATCTCATCATCATCCTTAATGGGATGGGACACCCATTTTTTCTTCAACGGGATCATCGCCTTGAAAAGTGTTTTTTCCCAGTCATCATCCTGCGCCAGCGAATTATCCACGATGAAAAGCCGGTTGTTGCGGATCCCGGAAATCTCATCTATGAATTTATCAACCGGACGGGGGCGGAAGTTCCTCCCGCCCAGATAGGGAGTACAACAGGGAAAACAATTGAATTTACATCCGCGGGAAGCGTGCACCAGATCCACCATCTGCACGCCGCGGAAATTATAAAGCTGTCGTTTTAGAATATCCCGGCGCGCCGGGCCGATAAGCGCGGGATCAGGCCAGTCACGCAGGAAATCGTATGTTTTTTTCAGCCTGCCGGCCTTGAAATCATCAAGAAGCGCGTCTATCCTGCCTTCGGCTTCACCTAAAAACAGCGCGTCCGAGTGGCGCGCTGTTTCTTCGGCATGGAGCATGGCGGCGATCCCTCCGAAAATAACCTTTTTGCCCCGCCTGCGGTATTCATCGGCGATCTCCCATCCCCGGGAAATCTGACAGGTCAACATGCAGGAAACCGCGGCCAGGTCAACATCATCATGCATCACCAACGGCTCGACATTTTCATCGGTAAAGACAATCCCGGCATCGCGCGGCAGAGCCGCCGCGAAACAAACCGGTCCGTGCGGAGGAAGGTTAAAATCCGGCTGGTGTTTCAATTTCGGCCATTTAGGATAAACCAGATGTATCCTCACGGCATGCCTCCCGATAAATAATGACAATCCGCCTTTTGAGAATCAAAAACTATCGCCAACAAAGCGCTCGCGTCACCGTTCCGTATCATGAACTCCGCTTCTGCCAGCATTCTTTCTTCCGGATCATCCGCGTACCGCAGAAATACCAGCGGCCCCTGCAAGCCAAAATGTATGGAAGATTCGGCAAGCGGGCTTGAAGCCAGGGTATAAATAAAAAGATTACCCCTGCCCAGAGTCCTGCCGCATGAGGCGTAATCCCGGAAATAATCCAGGTTTGATGACAGAGAACCATCCGTGCTTGTTCCCACTATCCCGATATCCTGTTTCCTGTCCCTGCCATATACAATACCGGCATCATATAAAGCCAGAGCGGACGAAAGAACAATAAGCCGGGACTCGCGGTTAAACCTCCCGAAATTATCAATAGGATGGGCAAGCACGGAATCCGCAAGGAGCTGAACGCATAACGAACGCAGATCGGTATACCGCCATTCCCTGCCCTTCCCGGAACAACCGCAGGAATTTTCTTTTATCCACCCGCGCCTTTTTAACATCACTGTCTTTCCGCGTATGGCTGTCTCAATACCAGCGCCGCGTTCACTCCGCCGAAACCGGAATTGTTCAACAACACAACACTTTTTTCAAGTTTCCTTTTTTCTGAAGAAACCCAGTTTTTCGCCTCGGGATCGGCATCCCTCAAACCTATAGTTGCCGGGATCACCCTCTCCCGCAAAACCCGCAGCGCGATCGCGGTCTCGATCAATCCGGCCGCTCCCATGGTATGTCCCACCGCGCCTTTTATCGAATAAAGCGGCACCGGACGGCCGAAAACCGCGGTATAAGCCTTCATTTCCATGGAATCATTATACACGGTTCCCGTACCATGACTGGAAATAACGCCGATGTCTCCGTCAGATACACACGCTCTATCCAAAGCTTTCTGTATGGCACGCTTCAAACCGTCCCCATCGCGGCTCGGACCGGTCATATGATTGGCATCTGCGGTCATTGCCCAACCGGATATTTCTCCAAGAATTGCCCTGCCTTCCCGCTGTGCCCTGGAACAACTCATCAGCAGAATAAAGCCCGCGCCATCCCCCAGGCTCAAACCGGCCCTCTGCCTGTCAAACGGCTTGGCCGGCTCAGGATCAAGGGCCATAAGAGAAGAGAATCCGGAAAAAACAAACTCCGTCACCGCGTCAACCGCCGCCACCAGCACACAATCATGTTTGCCGTTCTGTATCAAGCCCGCGGCGAAACCGAGAGCGGCACTGGAAGAGGCGCACGCTCCGGATACGACAAAACCCCCGCCTTTGATCCCTGCCGCGGCCTTTACTTTCTCCAGAAAAACATCCAGCCTGCTTTCCGCGGCGTCGCCGGTTCCTTCTAAAACATTTTTCTCCAATAAGTCTATTTCACCGGTGGTGGAAGCCAGCACCGGCACAGCATCGCAAGGCACTAACGGCTTACTTGACTCCAGCAGAGGAATAAGCATCCGCGCCGCCAGCGAAGACCTTCCGCCATACCCTATGCCGTCGACAACCGCGGCCATGCGGGACGGGAAATGACCGGTGTCAAAACGGGTACAGGGCCGTATAGCGGTCCTGCCTTCCCAGAGGCCTTCCCAGCAGCATGCAAGACCGCGGCCATAGGCCGTCCGGATATCGCAATCTGTTATGACCGCTGTTTCTTCGCGCACTGCAAATCTCCTTCTTTCCAGCGCCTCCGGCATTCCTCGATAAACGGCGGCGTGACCAAAAGAGGAATTCCGCTGACCGCCTCGGTAAACATCTGCACGGTGTACCCGGACGCCGCCAGAGTACCGGTTTCTTTATACAGCGCGTATTCGATATGGATACGCGCCCCTTCGCTCCAGACTAAACCGGCTTTAATAGAGATATCCTCATCCAGTACCAACGAAGCGAAATAATCGATGTGCATCTGGACTATGGGAGCGCGCAGTCCGGCGCGGTAAAAATCCTGATAAGAAAAACCATACATCCTTCCCAACGCGGCAAACCCCTCTTCAAAATACTGCGGATAGCGCCCATGCCACACAATCCCCATGGGATCAACTTCGCTGAAACTCACCCGCCGCTTAAGACTGACGGTAACCGGGGCCGGAGCGCCCGGTATGGGCGCAAAATAACCACCTTTTTTTCGCCGCATTTTCTACTCCTGTTATTTAAACATTCCGTTTAAAGAATTGGTCCGCGTGTTCGTGCGTCCGCGTGTTATTATACGCACAAATCCGTGTTTACACACGGGGTTTTCTGCGCGAAGGCGGATAAAACTACGGTTGCCGGATTGCTAAAAGCACTGCGCGGTCAAATGAATCTCGGCGATTTTTTTCCCGCGATGCGAGGCCACGGCATCCGCGTGTATCTCTTTATCAACCTTATCTTTGATCCCGCAGGTAAACTCCAATAAATCTCCGCTGGTGGAAGGAGAATAAAATTTCGCGTTGGAAATCTCCTTCAGGCGCACGGGGCCGCCGTGCCATTTTTCCAGCATAACCAGAACCGACTGAACCAGGCACACTCCCGGGACCACCGGACGCTCCGGGAAATGCCCATGAAAACCGATAAAATCTTTAGGGAATAAAAAACCGGCA
>JAQTZX010000003.1 GCA_028687525.1 Candidatus Omnitrophota bacterium | reverse complement strand
TGACTTTACGCTGGAGATCCTGGGGAAACCCCACCGAGGAAGTAGCCATATACGGTATCCCGTGCGCCAGCATTATTTCCGGCAAAGGCTTCTTGGGACGCGGATTCCCCGTTGACTTTTCCCCTAACGGCGTGGTGGTGGTGTTTGTCTTAAACGGAGTCAGGCCGCTGCGTTGAACACCGGTATTCATGTAAGCCTCATTATCATAACAAACATACAATATGTCGTGCCCCCGCTCCAGCATGCCCGATAACGCCTGTAATCCGATATCCGCGGTCCCGCCGTCCCCTCCCTGCGCGATCACGTTCACCGAATCCTTTTTCCCCTGATACCTTAATGCCGATTCAACCCCCGACGCCACTGCAGCCGCGTTCTCGAAAAGAGAATGCAGGAACGGCACTTCCCAGGCGCTCTCCGGGTACTTGGTGGAAAAAACCTCAAGACAACCGGTATTATTGACCACGATCGTATTCGGTCCTGCGGCGTTAATAACCAGGCGCGCCGCCAATGACTGGCCGCATCCCGCGCAGGCGGTATGTCCCGGGACAAAAAGATCTTTATTCATAGCTGAATTCTTCCTTTAATAATTCCGGTTTTAAATCGATAAACTCGCCGCTTTTTTCCTTGGGCCCCAGCAGACGAAGCATCTCCTTTATAGAATCCTTGGTAATATCCCTGCCTCCCAGCCCCACGATAAAACTGCTGATAACCTTGGGTTTCTTGGGTTTGCCGAAAAATAACCCTTTTACCCCGGCATACAACGGCGCGTACGACCCCAGGGAAACCGACCGGTCAAGTACCGCCACTTTCGGAGTATTCTTTAACGCCTCATATATCTGTTGAGCGGGAAACGGCCGATGGGTGATAATTTTCAACAACCCTACCTTCTTCCCTTTACTCCGTAATTCATCGATGACATCTTTTATGGAACCGCATACCGATCCCATAGCCACTATAACCTTGTCCGCGTCTTTAAGCCGGTATTCTTCTATCAACCCGTTGTATTGCCGGCCGAATATCCTGCCGAACTCCGCCGTCATCTCCGGGATCATCTTAAGTACCTCTTTGTGCGTTTCCTGGATGGCATAACGGGCTTCCATATAAGAATCCGGATCAACCAGCGGCCCAAGGGTCATTGGTTTATCCACATCCACCTTATAAAGCGCCTTGTACGGAGGGAGAAATTTATCCACCTGTTCCTGTGAAGGCATATCCACGCTTTCGATCCCGTGCGTAAGTATAAACCCGTCCATACATACCATGACCGGAAGCATTACGGATTTATGTTCCGCGAGCTTATAGGCAATAGGATGGAAATCCACCGCTTCCTGTATATTCTCGGCATAAATCTGGATCCAGCCCGCGTCACGCACGGAAATAGAATCCTGCTGGTCGTTCCAGATATTGATCGGCGCCGAAATAGCGCGGTTGGCGCAGGTCAAAACTACAGGCAGGCGCATTCCCGCGATATTATACAAAACTTCGTTCATATACAAAAGCCCTTGCGAGCTGGTCGAAGTATAAACTCTGACGCCTGCCGCCGAGCCGCCCAATACAACCGAAGCCGCTGAATGTTCCGACTCCACGTTCACGCACTGCGCTTCCAATTCGCCGTTCGCCGCCAGCTGCGCCAGTTCTTCGACGATATGCGTCTGCGGAGTGATCGGATACGCGGATACCACCCCGGGCTTGCACAATTTCACAACTTTCGCGACCGCTATTGAACCGTCAATAAATTCTTTCATTTTTTATCCCTTGATTTCTCCTGAATTGCGTCTTCTTTTTCCATAATTACGTCTTTCTTAGGGCATACCTGAGCGCATAAACCGCATCCCTTGCAAAAAAGGAAATCACAGGTAAAAACCTTGTTCTCTCCTTCGCTTATACAGCCCTCGGGACAGATCAGCATACAAATCTTACACCCGATACAATTTTTCTGCAAAAATTTCGGCCGGACTTCGGTGCGCCAAGAGCCTGTTTTATTCTTCCTGCTGGAACCCGGTTTTGAAATCAATGGGCCAAACATAGTTTCCTCACCTTATTTTTTTATATATCCGTAACCTTCTTTAATTGCCGCGATATTGCCGTCTAATGCCTTGCCTGAAAAACGTTCTTTGACCGCCAAGATCAAAGTATCCGCATCAAGCTCTCCGGTTGCCGCGGCATACGCGCCTAATAACGCGGTATTAGCCAACGGACGCCCGATAGTTTTCATAGCGATATCGACCGCGGGAACAACGTATAATCTTTGTCCGGCTTTGACTTTAGGCACGTCCATACCTTCTTTACCGTTGATTATGGCCATACCTTTCTCCTTCAAGCCCGAGAAACAATTAAATCCCCTCATCAGAGTAGGATCGACAATAATAAGGAAATCGGGTTCGTATATCTGGCTCCTAAGCCTCACCGGTTTCGAGTCCACGCGCACAAACGCGTTCATGGGCGCGCCCATGCGGGCCGCCCCGAAATTCGGAAAGGCGTACGGATACGCGCCTTTCAAAAAATATGCGTTCCCCAATAATGTAGCGGTAGTGATCGCCCCCTGTCCTGCGCGGGCATGAATGCGGATTTCTCTCATGGAAATAACTCCTTTGGTAATTTTTGAAAAGGAGTTAATATAATATAACTGTTTGCTTATTTTGTCAATTATTTTTTTCGCTCCGTTTTCTTTCCGCGCGTTGCCGAAGCGCTTACCCATGTAGCGCCGGATATACTTATCTACTTCTTGCGACGGGCTGCGGAGCCGCCGCGGCGGCCCGGGAATATGTAAGCAACTATGGTCCCGGCATTTTAACGCCAAGACAACGACCATTCATAAAAAGGCACGATTGAAATCGTATAACCTTGCTCTTTGATTTGTTCTTTCCGCCCTTCGGCAACGATTATTTTTGCTTCTTTTAATTTAAAATACCTCATGCCTTCCGCAAGCGATTCCGTTTCCCGTAATAATGTTTCTTTGTCATCTATATTGTAACAAACATTATATAATTCTTTAATCTTGAGCCCGTCCTTACAGACAAAATCGACTTCCCTTTTCTCGGAATAATAAAAAATTTCCATTCCTCCGGCCTTAAGCTGCCAGAAAACCGCGTTCTCCAATAACTTTCCTTTGTCCTGCGAAAACTTAAAAGCCACGGAATTACGCATCCCGTTATCCACGAGATAGACTTTGCGCGGCGTTTGCATCTGGTTTTTAAGCGAATAGGAGAAACGCTGCAAAAATGAAACTAAGAATGCCGCCTCCATATAATGCGAAAACCTGTGTATCGAATCCAGAGAAAGAGCGAAATCCGCCACCTTTTTTACCTTATTAAAGCTGTAGCTGCGGGTAAAATTGGAGCTGTAGAACAACGCCAAATTACGCAATTTCGCCACATCCTTTATTTTATGCCTCTCCGCAATGTCTTTTGTAAGAATATCGCTGAAATACTGCGACAAAAGCTCTTTTCTCAACAATTCGTCATCAGTAAGCACGGCTCTCGGGAAACCACCGGTCATCAGATATTCCTGCGTGAGGCTGGTTAGCTTCTCTTTATTTTTAACATACCCAAGGCTGCCTGTTGCTCCGGATATAACACCTTTAAATTCCAGAAATTCCTTGAAACTTAATGGCGCTACCGGCAGTTCCAGGTGCCTGCCGGTAAGCACAGTGGCAAACTCCGAAGAGAGAAGATCGGCATTTGATCCGGTGACAAAAATTTTTATATTCTCTTTACGGTCATATCTCGCCCTTACCCAATGTTCCCATCCTCTTATTTTCTGCACTTCATCCAGGACAACATACACCTTCCCGCCGGGTTTAAGATATTCGGCATACGCCTGCCAAATTCTATCCAGAAAATCAACACTCAAGTGATTATAAAACTTCGGATCTTCGAAATTAACATAAAGCGTATTTTTCCTGGGAGTTTTTGCCTTTAATAAACCGGATAGGACCTGTAACAGAATGGTGCTTTTACCGCAACGCCTGACTCCTGTAAGAGCGATGATTTCGTCGGCAGCTAAAAATCTGTTAATCTGCTCCAAATATACCTGCCTCGGGATACCGGTCGGGATATCTTTTTCCCAAAAGTTCCAGAGGAGAAGCGTTTCGATTATCTCTTCTTTATTCATAATTTCCCCCTATTGTTATCCGTTCTATCGGATAATAATAGGATATATTATACTATACATTTTGTCAACTAAAAAATCTGCGCATTTTTTCGCTCCTGTCATTGCGTGAACTCGCCGTATTTGTCTATGACAATACAGGAACCCGGCGTATTCTTTTTACAGGCCTTCGCGCTGAAATCGGGGGAACAGCTGATCTGATAGGTATACAACGGGGAAATCCTGTTGGGATCGCCGACATCGAGAGCATCGAAATCGGCGGTGCAGCTTTCCGTCCTGACGGAATAATCCCACGCCGCTTTTTGCATCACGGACAATATCCGCCTGGCATTCTTTTCGTCTTCCCGGGCCTTGATGGCGGACGTGGAAACAATAGACAGCGTTATCAAGATACCCATGATAACCAGGACCAGAAGTATCTCGTTAAACGTCAGCGCCCGCCTATTCACTCTTAAAACTAACATTACCGGTAACCTCCCATTTCACGGGGACGAAATCATACATTTCCTGCGGCCCCGCGGTCGTGGGATCCGAAGAAACAGAATAAGAAAACCGGTGCCCGCCGCCCTCCGGAAAAGTCTGGGTCAGCACCATATACTTCGCAGCGCTCCAATTCTCGGTGTAACAAAGCGAAACACTCGAATCCGGGCTCGTGGAATACTCGGCAAACCCCTGATACACGAACCAGGAAATAATAAGCACCAATACGACTATCGCAGCTATTGCGGTACGCATGACTGCCTCCCTCCTCCTTCAGTGGACTCAAATATAAATTCGTAAGTATTCTTCCCGGTTTCCGCCGCTTTCCGGATCGCTTCCATCCGCTTCAACCGGATCGTATTGCCGGCATTCCGCGGATTGATTTTCCCCGGCTGTTTGGCCTGCCCGGGATATAAATACGCCCCCGCCCAAAACCCCAGGACGAAGACGGCGGCCAGCATTATTTGAAATGCGCGTGTCCGCTTACCTGCCATCGTGTCACCTTGAACTTTGGAAAAACAGTTACCGCCGTTTCGAGACCCGCCACACCCGACTCTCCCGATTTAACATCGCTAAGCCTCCTGGTGCTTCCGTCCTTGAACGTCACCAGATTATCGGAAAAACTGTACCGCGCGACTTCATACGTTCCCGCGCTCTTTTCCGCAGTGATAAAAGCCGTCAACGGATCCCATTGCTCGTCGTAAACCACGGTCGGGACGCCCTCCACCGCTATCGGACAGCCCGCCTCGGGCGACGAAGCCCCGGCTGAAATCATCTTAGCCGCCATCCCCGCACCCGCTCCCAGCACGCACACCAACAGAACAACCATAATCTTCCTGCTCATCCCCACCTCGCCTGCTTTCTCAATCCATCAACGGCGGCATCATCCCCTTGATAAAAAACGGCCATTGCTGCCGCTCTCCGCCCACTTTTAAATAATAAGTATTGCCGCTTGCCATGGTGACCAATCCTCTTACAGTCGGTTTCGAACTGCTTCCGGATATCTCGTATTTGACCCGGTAGGCTTTATCCCCCAGCGTAAAATCGACGGTCCCGGCCTGAGGCGGAACGCCTCCCCCGCTTTTCAATAACGCAAGCCCCCTGCTCACCCCTGCCTCGCATAAATAATACGCCTCCAGCCGCTCATGGTAATAATACGTGCGCTTGGCGGTCGACGCAAGCAGGAAAAGCGATACCAGCAGCCCTCCGAGAATCATCACGGCGGCCGAAACAACCATCAAAAGGACAAAACCGCGGTTCTTCTTCATGTCAGCGCAGCGGATAAGAAACCTTCACCGATCCTTTTTTTTCCAGGGAGGCAAAATAATCCCCGTAATAATATACCATCCAGTCCCAGACCTTTTTCCAGTCGTTCAGCGGGACGCCTTTTTCTTTGGCCATGGCGAAACAATCCTTAAGATTCCCGCTCTGGAAATTATACCACTCCTCTTTGCCGTCAATGATCCTCTGGCGGGCGGCGTTTATATTTTCATCCCCCGTCACCATGCCTCCCGAGTAGAGAATGTTCATAACCATGACCCTCCCGCCCTTGTCCGCGGCCACATCGCCGTTGAACATCACCCGCTTGCCGACATAATCCGACACCGGGAGGATCCGGGGGACCTCGACCAATATCTTCTCTTTATCCGCCTTCATAAAACCGTCCTGCGTATGCATGGCGATAAGATCCGTCTCCACCACCGCGAAAACCTTCTCATTCTCCCGGGTAACCGCAACAAGCGTGCCCTCGACGGCCGGAGAACAATTCTGGAATACCGACGGAACATCCGTACACAAACTTTTTGCGAGCGTCGGCCGGATCGCGGTCTGCATGCAGACCTCCTTTTTTGTCGAACATGCCCCCGAAACCAAAGCAGTCGGCTCATACTCATTCTTCACTTCCAGAAGCACGGTGCCGACATTGGGATCCTGGCTGAAACTAACGTCCTTGGTATCGGATAAGATAGCCTTCCCGGAAAGAGAAGCCTGTTTACTCTCGGTATAATCCTCGTCATAATACAATTTCGCGTCGGCAGAATTGAACTTCAGCCGTTTCAATCTCCCCTCCTGTGTTTTCCACACCATGGTCTTGCCGTTATCTTCGATCTGGACCACGTCCGTATCGGAAATGTTGACCGCCCTGAAAATGCTCTGCACCGCCGTCTCCAGGGTAAGTGCGGTATCCACCAGGGGCGACCCGGAAATTTTTTTCTGGGTATTCAAATAGAAAACCACGATACTCGATAAAGCCCCCAAGACGATGAACACCGTGGCCAAGGCCACGATCAACTCAACCAGTGATAATCCTTTTCTTTTCATAGTACCACCCCTTTCCCGTTATTATTCCCATCCAAACTGCGAGATCTTTAATTTAAAAGTGTTGTTTACCCGGTTCAAAGGCACGGTTCCCAGGACAACCGCCCGTTCCCTGCCCGAAGAATCCAGCCAGTGAACCTCCACCATATGCCGCCTGAAACCCCGGTCAAAAGGCTCCTGGTCGGCGGTAACCGTATAGATGATCCTGACGCTGTTTTCGTTCGGGTGAGGGACCATGCCTTTTGTTTTTATATCCCCCATATTATTGAACGGATTATATTCCAGGTTGATTATCTGCTCGATTGTTTTCTGGGGAGTAGGCTCCACATTCCCGGTCCCGCCCTGCAGTTCTTTCGCTTCTCCCAGAGACAAAGACGACTCTTCATACGCTCCGCAGGCATCGGTCGGGGTTTTATCCAGCCATTGAAAATCCTTGCTGATATTGAATGCGTACTTGCCTACTTCCGGGTCATAATGATACACCAGCTGGTAGGAGAACGCCGCTCCGCACAACTGCGAACAACAGCAGGTTCCGCACGGAGTGTGCACACTGATACTCCCGCCGCATTCGGTCCTGTTCGGCCAGCAGGTGATCAGTTCTTTGCCGTACGTATATTCCACCCCTTCGCCGAATTCCAGGACCCCGCGGGCCAGATTGACGGCGATAAGATGATACTTCCGGTCTTCGCTGCCTTTGATTATCATGACAAAAACGGAAGACACAAGAACCACCACCATAGTCAATATTATGACCGAAACGATGATTTCGATCAATAAATAAGCCCTGGTGTTTTTCATCCTTATCTTTTCATTATTTAGCAGGCGGGCTGCTGTATTTAATGGAAACACTGACTCTGCCTTTATCGGTAAGCGAAAGGACACAACTCATAGAATCAATCTCGGCATCATTTTTTTTCTTGACATACCCCATAGGCAAAGTCAGGGACTTATTGTCCGGCAAGGACAGGGTTTTCGCGCGCGAGGCGACATCTCCCCGCTGTAATCCGTAAACAATAGTATTGGAATTAACCCGGCGCATAAAATCACTCTCAGTCAATTTATAAAAATTAGGGGAAAACCCCATGAAAGTAGCCATAAGGATCGAAACCGACAGAAAAACTATGGTCACGATAGCTATCATATCCTACCTCACCGCGTCTGTAAACCAGAACCGTATTCCCTCGGTCTTTTCCACTTCCGGAACGTCCTTGCCGAAACTCTTCGTCCCGGTAGCGCGGACGGTCACGGTAATAAAATTGGGCTCATTACCTTTGGTATATTGGAAGGAAACTTCCGGTTTATACTTACCTTCCACCAACACCTCGGTTTTCCCGCTTCCCTCTTCCATGATCAAATCTCCGTTCTCACGGACATAATACGAATAATCCTCGTTATCGCTAAGGTCATCCGGAGTGATATTATAGATATCGTTCTCGCCGTTAAAATTCAATACCTCCAAAGACTCCCCTTCGGAGTCAAACCGGGAATCCCCGGCTATGACACTGGCGCTTAAACAACGGACCTTCATATCGGACAAGGCGTAACTCACCTGGCCGGAAATCAAATACCGCTCGGTGTCATAATTGATGGAGGTAAAGAATATCAGGTACACCGAATACACGGACAAAAGCAGTATGCACATGAGAGCAAACACCACGATCAACTCCGCCAGTGTCATAGCCCTTTTATTCACAGGCCCTTCCCCCCTTATTTTCGCTCGGTAGCAAGAATCACGATATTCGCTTCTTTGAGTATTATATTGCCGGCCGCGGCATCCTTATACCAGCGCACCTCTATTACATGAGGAGTATCCCTCTTGACATTCTGCACCCCCAGAGCATTGCTGATCAACGGCTGCATGAGAATGGGAGTCCTGGTCACGATATCTTTTACACCGCCGTCCAGGGTACACTCGGTAAAGATCGTGTCGAGCGGACCGATATCGTTCGCATCCAGTATTTTGATAGTTATATTATACACGATCATCAGGTTTTTGTCGGTCTCATATTTAAACGGAAGGGTCATAATGGTCGAAGCGGTTTGTCTGCAAGGCACTTCATTCCGGGGAATTACTTTTGCCATCTCGGTGTGAACAGCCGGATACGGAACGATATTGACCATCCTCACCTCATTTTCCTCAATCCTTCCCGCCAGGTTCCGATCTTGATAAGAACATATCACGGTTATGAATTTATACGGTATCCCCTCGCGTTCATCGGTGTCGGGATCATCCGTACCCTCCCATCGTTTTTCCACAGTGACTTCCCAATTAAAAACCCGTTCATCTTTCAAAGAAATGGAGCCGCGAAAAGGCGAATCTTCAACAACCAGCGCCTCGTAAGTCTTTGCCAGATATTCCTCTATTTTCTGGTTAGCTACCCCGATGGCGTATGAGCGATTGTCGGACTGGCGGAGAAAAACCCTTCCCGCTTTATATCCCTGCCCCACCGCCAATACCCCTATTCCCAGCAGTATCAGCGATATAACGATTTCCATGATGCTGAAACCCCGGGTTCCAAAACCAAAAGGCGGCACGTCAGTGCCGCCTTTTGGTGCTCTTTTTAATAAATGCGTTTTCTTCATGCACATGAATGGGACCTCTCGCGCTCTACGAATATCCTACTTATTCGCCTGTTCTGCTTCAGGCATCAGGGTAACGATCATACTCCTCATCTTAGCGGGGCTGGTAATCTGCTGGCTGGTTTCGTTTATCCAGCGTATTTCCAGGTCCAGCGCAGCAGGAAGAAGCCCGTCATAATCCGCGGGGGTGATCAGGTAACTTCCGGTATGCGTGGGATCCCCGGGAGGCATAGTATAAGAAGAAGCAGGCGGTACTATCGGGACCGACGATCTCGGCGTCGGTTCCGACGACTCCGGCGGCTCTTCCTCTTTCTTGACCTCTGTTATCTCCGTTTTTCCCCCGTCAGGAATGGTCATACAAGCCTCCGGGCCCACACTCTTTGTTTTCTCGTTACCAGTCCCTGCCCCGGAAGTAACAAACAACTTGGTTTTAACCTCTCCGCTCGGAAAACCCTGATATGAAGTTCCTTCCCAATCACCGCTGCATAAGTTATCCTGCACCTGATATGGCGCAGTTCGCGAACTCTCAATACGTACCGTCCAAGTAACCAGGATGCCCGCTTTCTTACGGTATTCTTCAGGAATCTTATACCCCTTCAATTCAAGGCCGGGAATCTGCACATAATCAACTTTCTGCCCGCCACTCCATCCATTTGTGCTATTCTGACTCTGGAGATAGATAGGAGCAAGGCTCATCCCTGAATTCGCGGTACCGTCATCTTCATCCCCGGTCTTAACCTTAAATTGCTTTTTCAGGTAATCCCCGCAGGCAGAGTCATTGCTTTGATAGTCGTAAAACATAGGATACTTTGCCGGCCCGAGCGTCGCAGCGGTGACACCTTCGACCTGCGTGGTCTCCGGAGTCAGAGCCGCGGGCATTTCTGCGTCTCCCCGGACAGCTTCTTCCGCCTGAACGGATGCCGGAACGGCGGCACTCAAACAAAGAAAAATCGAAACAATCAAAAATCCGAACTTCATATACCCTCCTATTGTTGGTTAAACATAATCATTTCCCCGCTTGTTCCGCTTTCGGCATCAGAGTAACGATCATGCTCCGCATATTCGCCGGACTCTTAATCTGCTGGCAGGTCTCATTCTTCCATCTGATCTCGAAATCCAGAGTCGATGGAAGAAGCCCGTCGAAATCGGCGGGAGTGATCAGATAACTGCCGGTATGCGTGGGATCCCCGGGATTGGAAGCCGAGCTTTTCCCGCCGTCGGGAATGGTCATGCATGCCTCCGGCCCGTACGGCTCCGATTTCTCATAATCGGTTCCGCACCCGGATGTGACGAATAAACTGGTTCTGACTTCTCCTGCCGGAAAACTTTGATATAACGTCCCGGACCAGCCGTGGGCGCAAAAATTATCATTAGGCTGATACGCAGCAGGCTGAAATCCCTCAACACGCACCGTCCAGGTAATCAGGATTCCCGCCGTCTTGCGGTATTCATCGGGGATCACGAACCCCTTCATTTCCAAGCCCGGAAGCTTCACGTAATCCGCCTTCTCCCCTCCGGTATATCCGTTGGTACTGTATTTACTTTTGAGATAGATCGGAGCAAGGCTCATCCCCGAATCCGCGATGCCGTCATCTTCGTCTCCGGTTTGCACCTTAAACTGTTGCTTGAGATAGTCCCCGCAGGTCGGATCATTGCTCTGGTAATCGTAAAACAGCGGGTATTTCGCCGGTCCCAGGGTCGCATCGGTATCCCCTTCCACCTGCGTCGTCTGCGGCGTCATGACAGCGGCCATTTCAGCGTCCGACGTAGTGGAATCTTCCGCCCATGCGGCTGCGGCGGCAATTCCCATGCATAAAAAAACAAAAATAATCAAAGCCCTTACCTTCATACCACACCTCCTCAGTTAATGCCTGGTTCTTACCGCGATTATCTGCACCTTATCTATCTGAATATTCAAATTCATACCGATCGGCGGAATGAAATAGTATATCTCTACCCGGTACGGAGTCCCGGTATCAAGCACTATTTTTCCGTCTTCCTCCACCGCGCTTTGGGCGGTAGCTGAAAAAATCGAAAATGACCCCTGGAAACTCTTTTGATTCACGAGGCTTTCATGGACCACCCGGCCCGTGTTATCATCAATGATCTTGATCATGGTATAAAAATACGTCGGCGCATCCCCCTGGAATTTCGGGGTCGAAGTTATCTGCCACATGACAACGATCTTTTCCCGGCTGCGGGCCACGAACCGGTAAAAAAAATCCGGATCGAGCTGGCGGAAACAGGAATGACATTGGCCGTCCGCGTCTGTTAAACAGCCGTTTGCCTCATCATTCATTCTCACACAATCACTCGTCGTAAAGTTATCGCATTCCGGCCACGCCAGACGTTCATCGCATTTGCCTTTGCCGGTGGCCGGATCAGGGCTGTTCTTGCATTTAGCGTCAAACCCCGCTCCGCCGCAAGCCTGGCTTTTACAAGCATCAAAATCCTTCCGGCACTGCGACTGGGAATTGGTATACGCAAGACAATTGTTATAACACGTATTATAGCTTGAAGTCAGGGTGTATTTATGAGAGAGCTTAACCGTGGTGCTGGATGTAGTTGTAGTGGTGGTTTCAATATCTTCTATCTTATAAACCGGGGAAATACCCGAACAATCGGTGCAACCGGCCTCTTTAGCTTTGGATACGGGAGGACATCCCTTGGACGTCGGAGAAAGGTCGTCTTCTTCGCACTTCCATGCCGAAGCCCCTGAAGAAATGCAGGTTTTCCCCTTACCCGCTTTAGGAAGAAGATTCCCGCATCCCGAAGACTGATTATCGAGCCCTACCCCCGGACAGTTGACAGAGGAAAACGCCGCCGGGTCACACGGAAATTCGCTGTTCGCTTCAGAAGTACACCTGATTGCGCGGTTTGGACTGAATACCATGCAGCAATCCGGACATTGTACCTTCAGAGTATTCACGCAATAATTACAACGGGTCGCTTTCTGGAACAAGTCCTGCGCCGGGGTACAGGAAGTTTCCTCCAACGTAATCCCCAGGTCCTTGGTCACAATATCAACTTTCTCGTTACGAGGCAGATATTTAATAGACTGCTCTTTCCCGAAAAGAACATACCCTCCCCCAAAAAGTAAAACCGCCATAAAGACAACCGGGAATACGATCAGCTTCCTCTTCATACTACCTCCAGAATAAACAATTTTTCTGCGGGGTGCTGCTATTATCCGTGATAGACACGGTCTTGCCGATACAAGGCCCGTTCCCTTCCGAATTCCGGACGGCCACCGCGCTGAAATCATCCTCATCAGCGGTGATAGTGTACGTAAAATAAGGATCGTCGATAAAAATATCCAGCCCTTTGTTCAAGTCGGACACCGCGCATCCGTCACAGGCAAAATACTCGTTATTGCTCAATTTATATCTCTTCTCGGCATTAAAGATCACCGAAAGATTCGTTTCCGCGTTCTTTCCCCGGTTTTTTTCCGTAAAGTTCCTGTAATTCATGAAACCGAGCGTTGCGATTATTCCGGAAATGACCAGTACAATCACCACCTCAATCATAGTAAAAGCCCTACGGCCACACATATTCATCATATCACGTATCCCTATATACTATATATGGTAATGAATAATATTGGTACTATACCATATTTCAACGTGCATGTCTATAACTTAAATCAAACCATCTGCCGGGGTAATTAAAAGAATAGACAAAGAATTAAAGAAGCGGACAAAAAAAGTCCTCTTAAAAAAACCCGTGGCTTTGGTTTGATATGGGGAATACCAAACCCGTATATGGGATTTTGGCAAATTATGCAATTGCGTAATTTGCCAATTTAAATATACCATATATCCGTTGTTTTTCAAGTTCAAGGGAGAGATTCTTGAAAGCGCTTTCCGGAAAAAAGTATTATACCGTTCTAATGCGGGAAGACAGTTTCAAAAGGAGTGAAAAAATCTTTTCCGGAGCGGAGGCATCGAGCGTGCCCAGGCCGCAACTCGGGCTCAAAAGCATGTTTTCTAAAACGGTTTTCGCAGTAAGGCCTTTTTTCTCCAGCGCGTCAAGGCCGGCTCGTATTCGTTTGAAAAGATCATCCACGGTCAATTCCGCGGAAAAATCCTGCGTGGGAACGATCCCCCAGCAGAGCATGCCGCCCCGCAGAAGGAACGGCTTCAGGCTGTCCGCGTACAACAAAACACGGTCCAGGAACCCGAAGGCGTCGAAATTTATAATATCCAGGGTCTTGACACCGGTAAAAATCGACCAGTCGGTATTTCCGCAGCAATGCACGCCGGAAAGCGCGCCTTCGGCATTTATACCTTCGGTTATTTCGGACAAACCTCTTATTACATCTTCCCTGTTTATCGGCGTATAGGCGGAACCGAAAGCTCCCAGATACGGTTCATCCAGGAAAACGATGATCTTCTTATTGAATTTTTTAAACAATCGTATCTGCCAGAGCGCCTTCATGGCAATAGCCTTTATGATAACCTGCATAAAAACGGGATTATGCAAAAGCGCCGCTCCGTTCTCATCCGTGATGCTCGCGGCAAAAGTGAACGGCCCGGTAACATGGCATTTAATACAGGTTATGCGGTTGAGATCGGCTTTTTCCAGACGCTCATAAAAACCGTACAGACCGAAGGCGAACGCGCGGCTTATTTTAAAATATTCCGTGTCAACAGCTATGAGCCGGTCGTAAAAAATCTCGAGTTCTTCATCGCTCCGGCGCGCGTCAAAAACTATCCCGTCCTGAAACCATTTCACGCAGGGAATATGCTCAATAAACTGGGGCACCATGCCTTCACGGGGATCCCGTTTGGGAAGCTGCGGCCAGAAAGGAATTTCCGGGAACGAAGAAAAAATAACATCAAGCGCCCGGCCGGCGTCGTCATACGGGAGACTCCCGATCCCCGTAATTGCTCCTTGTAATCCCCGGTTCTCCATATGCATTTTCACTCCGCGAGGGTGATATCTGACAAAACATTCTTGAAGGCTTCTTCAAAACTGTAAACATCCCTGAAATCATCAAGAGTATCCGTTTCCGTCTTTTGCAGGATCTTTTTATCGATCATGTTAAACACGATGTTCCCGATATCCTCTGTCCTGGTTATTCCCCAGTATTGCAAAACGCTTTTTGCCATGGGCCCGAATTTCTTAACGGCAAGTTCCCTTAGCCCCTCGGAGAGTTCCCGGCCGGACACATGGCCGGTCTTTTTTAAACACAGCTGCGAAAACCGCACGCCCTCCATGACAAACTCATAACTGTCCGGTTTATAACGCTTATCCCGTTCGCAGATATCTTCGATGACCACGTAAAAATTATTAGAATCCATAGTTAGCCGACACCGGGAAGATTGAACCCGGTTATATCCTTCATTTTCCGCGCGGCGATATCGCGCGAATGTTTTACCGCTTTATTATAGGCGTCTTTAATCGCCTTTTCAAGAGCATTCTTGGAAAGTTCCCCTATCTCTTTCTGAATACAAATCCCCTGCACATCCTGCGCACCATTCATAGTGATCTTTATCAGGCCATCGGGACTGGTAATGTCGAACACTGTTTTTTCAAGTTCATCCTTGATCCGTTCCATCTTATTCTTCATATCCATCAATGCCTTCATTTTGTCAAACATGCACAACCTCCGTATTGCACAAGTGTATATATTTTAGTATCCCAGGCTCTCACCAACCAATATAACCTTCAGCCGCTCGGGGGCCGCTTCCGTTTCTATGATCAGTATCTGACAACACATCCGTTTATATTCGGGGGAAAAACATATGCTCTGTCTGCAGATCCCGTCCTGAAAACACGGGGTATTCCAATTCAGGCGTTTACAATTAAGCGGGGTAGCGTATTCCCTCGCCCGTTTCAACGCTTCATTCATATCCCCGGCTATCTTGTTGATCCCGGCTACAATAATAACATTATTTCCCTGCGCGACTCCCGCCGTCCGGGTCCCGTTAGCGCTGAAAAAAACAAGTTCTCCCGTGCCGGAAATAGCGTTGGCGCTGGCAAGAAAATAATCCGCCAGGATACCTTGTTTTCTCAATTCCATGCTTTCCTCGCTGCTTATGCCGGGTTTATACTGATTGATAACCGGGGTTCCGCGCGCCGCCAGACCTTTTACCACGCCTAATTGTTCCAGGGTCTGGGAACCGGAAATACCCACGGAAGCGGAAACAGGGATAAGCTCCATAAGTTTCTTATACGCCTCGGTTCTATCCGGCACGAACAACCCCTGAATATTCCGTTTTTGCCATACGTTCAGCAATTCCCCTACTTTTTCAATCGGTTCTTTCATATCCTCCCAACCTTTCCCTTATTCGCCCGCCAAACGCCTGAAATCATCCCTCGGAAAAAAATGTCCGTAAAAACGCACGTACCCCTTCTTGTCTATGATAACATAGGTAGGGACACCGACCAGTCTGAAATCAGCCGCCGTTTCCGTGCCGGGATCAAGGAGCACTTTAAACCGCAGTTTGCGAGCCTGGACGAATCTGGCTACTTTGCCTTTATCCTCCCCCACATTTATGGCAAACACTTCAAAATTTTCTTTTGAAATGCGGGGATACATCTCATCGAGGACCCTTATCCCTTCCCGGCAATTCACACACCAGCTCGTCCAGAAGAAAAGAATGACCGATTTCCTGTCCCGGTATTGGCTTAAAGTATATATCTCGCCGTCTGAATTTTTCAGCGCGAACTCCGGCGCCGCTACCGATCCCTCCCGGGAATATTCCTCTTCCCCGCGCATCCTCTCCGAAAGGGCGTATAAATCATTGCCGCAGGCCGCCGCGCACAGGACCGCCCCAACTACCGCGAAAAAATATCTGACATGTTTTCCGGACATCACAACCTCATTAAAGAAGCGTAAATAAGATACCCCCCCGCAACCATCAATATAACCGCATACACTTTCTTTATATGCCCCATCCAGCTCCCGGATTTAGGAAGCCGTACCAGGATAGAGCTGAATGCGCCCGCCAGGATCAGAATAAACCCCATCCCGTAGGCGAAAACCAGCAGTAAAAACCCGCCGTACACCACATTTCTTTTTGCCGATAAATACAGCAAAATACTGCCTAATACGGGAGTGACACAGGGTGAAATAATCAACCCCGAGGTAACCCCGAGTAAAAATGTGGAAATAAAACCTCCATCGCTCTGAATGCGGTGATGCTTCAATATCGGGACATGCAGGGCGAAAAAATCGAACATGGAAAACCCGAAGATAATCAGCACCGCTCCCGCTAAAATGTGCACCGCGGGATGCGCGCCGATACCCCCGAAAAGCCGTCCGCTTAAAGAAGCGGCGATTCCCAGCAACGAATACATGACCGCGATCCCGGTAACATACACAAAAGACAACGCCAGGGTCTTCCAGGGAGAACGCCCTGTGCGTATCCCGATATATCCGGCGATGATCGGGATAAGCGGATACGCACAGGGAGTAAAACTCAACCCCATTCCTCCCACAAACGCGCCCAAAAGACTGATATGGCTATCCGACAGATTCATTTATCCACGCTAAGTAGCCCTTATTGCCGGAGACGACCGGTAAAGCGATTATTTCAGGCACTGTGTAACTATGGACGGATTTAACGAAAGCGGCCAGCTTTTTGAACTTGGACCTTCGGGTTTTCGCTATCAGCAGTATCTCCCGCGCCCGGTCAACCCCGCCCTTCCACCAGAACAAAGAATCAATACCCCGCACCATGTTGACGCACGCGGCCAGCCTGTTTTTGATCAATCCGCGCGAGATAACCTCCGCTTCCTGTTTTTTAGAAACGGTAATAAAAACAACGATATACACACAACCCTCCCCTTTGCGGGCCAAAAACCACGAGCATTTCAAACATCCCGGAATCCTGTTTTAAACCACCGTCCATAACAAATCATTATCGGCATAATATCCCGGCTATTTCCGGCAGGACTATACCGGCTTTGCCCATGATACTGTAATCACATATGTCCGATAATGCGCTGATCCCTGTGTTCACCTCGATAAGCTTTGCACCCTTATCCTTGGCGTACAATGGCAGCCCGGCCGCCGGATAAACCAGCAAAGAACTGCCCACAATCAACAGGACATCGCATTGAGCCAGTTGTTCGTACGCGGCAGAGAGCTCGTTTTCCGAAAGGGCTTCGCCGAACAGGACGATATCTATCCTGAAACGGGAACCACAATCCTTACAACGGGGGAAATAGCGGCTCAAGACCTTCAGAAGCTTCATGCGGGACCCCATATTCTTCTTGAGCAGTTCCGCCATTTCCTTCGATCTCTCTTTTTCAAACTTGAACGTTTTGCGGCACCCCAAACAGCGGATACGCAGGGCATTCCCGTGCAATTCGATAACGGCGCGGGAGCCGGCCTCCTGATGCAGATTATCTATATTCTGTGTAATAACCGATCTCACGATTCCCGCGCTTTCCAGGGCTGCCAGGGAAGTATGCGCGGGATTCGGCCGCGCCTTATACAATAACGAATAAAAATCAAAAACAAACTTGGCAAGGTCTCCGTGCCGCTGGCGAAACACCGATATCAGCCCATCCATGGTCGCGTAGACATCAGGATCGTACTTTTCCCACAATCCGCTTTTTCCCCTGAACAATGGGATCCCGGATTCATAGGAAATGCCTGCCCCGGTAAGGCAAACCACGTTCGCATCTTTGCAGTGCTGCCTGATAAAATCCCCGGCCTGTCTGGAAATAATCGCGCGCATCACGCCAGCATAAACACGGAAATAAACCTTCCGCAATCACATCCCTGTTTACGGTACGAAAAATACTCTTCGGGATTACAGCCCGTGCATATCCCGCAATCACGGATGCACTCCCGCCCGACCCCCGCATCCAGGAGTTGTTTTTTATTGGCTAAAACAAGGTCAAGGTACAACCGGCCATCTTTACCTGATGTCTCATAAGGAAAGAAATCCCGGAACTCTTCCCCCACTTCATAACAACACTTCCTGATTGCGGGCCCGAAAAAAACAGAGATATCCCCGGGTTTCGTGCCGCAATAATGCCGCATAAACTGCACGGAATTCTCCGTTATCTTCTCTTTTGTCCCTTTCCAGCCTGCATGGACCAGGCCGATCGCGGGCGTTTTTGAGTCATAAAGGAAAATACTCGGGCAGTCCGCCGTCAATATAACCAGGGGCACGTGTTTCTTATCGGTAACCAGGGCATCGGCGTCCGGGATGGCGGTAGTATACGAGTCCGCTCCCCTGCCGCGATCCAGGGTGTCCACATAACGCACTACTCCCGAATGCGGCTGTTTAACGGCGACTGCGTGTTCATAATTAATCCCCAGGCCTGATAAAAAATCCCGGCGATTCCTTAGCGAATACTGCGTATCCCCGTATGACAACGACATATTGCCGTCGCCCCGCCCGCTCACTGCCGCGCGCACCATTCCACCGGGAAACAGCGATCGGAGCGGAACCTCCTGTTTGACCGGAATATTACCCGTTTCCATCATCCACCTCGATAATTTTGTTCCGTGATTTTTCGCCCTTGATGATCCTGATCAGATATTTCTTTACTTTCAGATACCCGGATAAAACTTCAACCAACTGTTCATTGGCAAGGCCGTCCCGCGCGGGCCTGGTCAGATACACTTTCCAGCCGCCGTTATCCTCTTTCACGGCCGTCCGGCTCGATTTGGGAACCACGCGGATATGCAGGATCATTTTCTTCCAATCTTATGCCGGCAGCTCTTCCTGTATCGCGGAAAGCCGGTTGAAAAACCTGTCCAAACGTTTCCGGCTGTCTTCGTATTTCCGGGAGGCATTAGCCAGATGCGTACCCACCAGCTCGAAATCCTCCCTGAATCTGCCTATATCATTAGTCAAAGTGCTTAAATTTTTCAGTATCCTGGCGGCGTTCTCCTCAACCTGAAGCCCCTTCAATCCCAGGCAGATAACCTGCAAATACGCATAAAAGGTATTCGGAGAAACCGGGATAACCTTCTTTGACACCGAGTATGCGAACAAGTCTTCCTTGATAATAATCTCGTAAAAAATATTTTCCGCCGGAATATACATGAGGCCGAAATCATAGGTGTTTTCGGTCGGCAGAATGTATTTGGCGGAGATTTCATCTATACGGTTCTTAACATCCTGGCCGAATTTTTTCCGGAACGATATCTTCGCCGGTTCATCCTCCGCATCCAGCATTTTCTGGAAATTTTCCAGGCTGAACTTGGCATCCACCGGAACAAGTTTTCCGCCGACCTTTACAACCGCGTCCACCGTGTCGGAAGTTTTAAATTTATACTGCATCTGAAAATAATCCGCCGGCAGAACCTGCGCGAGAAGATTCTCCAGAAGGACCTCCCCCATAGCTCCCCGGAACTTGGGCGCCCGCAGAAGCTCCTGAAGGCTGACTATCCCCCTTCCGACCTCATAAATCTGCTTATTCGTCTCCTCCAGCCGGCCTAACTTTTCCTGTATAGCGCCGAACACACCGGTGGCATTCCCCATATTCTGGCCGATTATCTTATTGGCCTCCTGCAAGGTATTATTCATCTGATTCAGGCGCTCATTCACCTGGGAGGAAATCTTAAGAATGACAAAAATCGTGAAAGCGGAAAAAACCATGAATAAAAAACCGAGGAACCAAATCATGCGCGTTTAGTGTTTAACGTGGATTTTTAAGTTGGATGTATATACTGAAATTATACCACCGGAGGCGCCGCCGTTAAAGCAAATAATCTTTCTTTATCCTCTGAACGCTCCGGAATATGTTCGTCTTTACCTCCGGGTAAACGCGCTCCAGCCCGGCAAGGATACGGGCGATTTCCGCGCGATTGGAAACACGGGCATGAGGGCAAACACATTCCTGCACCGGTAAACGGACTTCTCCGGCGAATTTGCTGATCAACCGCTCTTCAACATAGGCAAGCGGCCTGATAATGGAAAACTTTCCCCCGAACATTTCCTGTAAAGGGCACATACCCGATATCTCCCCGTGAAAAAACAGGTTCAGGAGAATAGTCTGTACGATATCGTCTTTGTGATGCCCCAAAGCCACCCGCTTACAGCCGAAACGGTCGGCGGCCTCAAAAAGCGCCTTGCGCCTGTTCCAGGAACACCAGAAACAATTGATATCCTTTTTGCCTTTTCCCGTTTTGCGTATATCTATCTTCTCGATATGATAGGGGACGCCGATTTTTTTAAAATAAGCGGCCATTCCTTTCGCGAAAGAACGGGGATACCCCGAATCGACGTACACCGCCAGTAATTCGTAATGAATCGGGACAAAACGCCGGCGGTCTTCCAGGACACGCAACAGGGTAAGACTGTCTTTGCCTCCGGAAACGGCAACCAGGACCTTGTCCCCGTCATCGATCATATGATAATCGGTGATAGCCTTTCCCGCCTTCTTGGAAATGAAAAATTCTGTCTTTTGCAGCACGGCCTTTTTCTGGTGAGCGCGCGATTATAGATGGAACGGCCTTATTCTTACAAAATCCAGGATATTATTGCCGGAAACAGCCTTTTCTATATCGGAAAGATAACCGTATACGATAGGTTTGAATCCGAAATAATTCCTCACCGCGTTAAACTGCGGGCTCTCCGCGGGAAACGCGAACGATAAAACGAGAAAGATAATGGTCAGATAGAACAAGTGGGACACCGCCAGTGTCCCGACGGCAGTCAGCGATGTCAAACCAAACGTTCGCGCCAATATCCACACATAAATTATGAGCGCGATCACAAAGACCGCGGAAATATAATTATTCAAAACAACGCCGATGGTATCCGGCTGGAGCCGGATAACCAGATAATCCAGGACCATCCAGACGCCTTTCAAAAATACAAGCATGCAGAACCAGCTCAAATTAAAGAAAAAAATAAACCAGAAGTAACGGCGGAAGACCAGTTTTATCTCTCTGGTAAAAAGCCAGAGCGATACCCAAAGACAGAAAAAAGAAAAGAACAGATCGACCACGAAATAAAACACTCCCTGTTCCAATCCGCCCTGTTCCCAGGAAGTATCGTCCACTTTCTGAAGGTACTCTACAATAGAATTATATACGGTTGATTTCTCCAGAGGACGCACCACGGACTCGGACTGCCCGGCAGGTTCATTCTGTGCATCCTCGGCATATGCCGCCAGGAACAACCCTGTTAATAAGATACAACCCGCGATAATAACCGTTATTTTCCTCATTTTACCCCCTCCATACGTATGATAATCAGGCCTCAGTCCTATTCAGAAAACCCGCCATCTCCGTTTTGTCCTGCGGATCCATTTGAGAAAAACATATCCCCAGGCGGTATTTCTTATCGGAAGGAATATTCGAACGAACTTCCCCTCCGATCATAATCGGGCCATAAAAATTAACTTTACCGTCGCTGTTGACCTTGAACAGGGTGAATTTTATAAACAGGCTTGTCCCTACCGGGATATTATAATCGGTTAAAAGAGCCATGCCTCCCTCGCTCAAATCCAGGGTGGTGGCCTCGACTTCTTTATCCCCGATCATCAAACGCACGGTAACCGGCTGGTCGACCCGGTAGATCACCGACAAATTCATCCGCCACCGCTGAAACCTGCGCCGGTCGTTTCCCGAATAAGAACGGTACATAAAACATCCCCTTTCGCTTTATGATTTTTAACCTCGATATTTCAATTATTATACCTTATAAAGTTAGAACTTAAAAGCGGAAAAAATTGGGGACGGTTCTATTTTTTATTCCCGCCCGCGAGCCTAAAAAATAGAACCGTCCCCGTTTTTTCCGTTCAACGGCGCAACCGCCTTCCAGACCCGCCGGTTTTCCATGCACAAGTAAAGAAAAACCTTCCGGCTCCTGCGCCGGATCGCCTCGATCATGCCGCGGTACACCGCAACACGCACACGCTCCGGATACCGCATTTTACGGTCGAACCCTAATACCAGTTCGCCATCCAGCAGGGTATTACGCGGAAATCTGTTCTCGATCGTCTTTTTGAGCGCGGGGTTAAACCTAAGCGTTCCCAGGCTTATCCAGGCCACCGACTTTCCGGGGATAGAATCAAATATCAAATCCACCACATCCCGGTAACCGGTAAAACTGTCCCGGTCATATATGATCGGGTCGAAATGAAACCCCACCCGCCATCCCGCTTTGGCACAATCCGAGGCCGCCTTGAGCCTCTCCGACAGGCAGGCGCTGTAAAACTCGTTTGCGTCAATAATCCGCTGGGGGTTTACCGACCAGGAAATCACTATATTTTTCTCAGGGGTACGCTCCAGGATGGATTCAACGCAGGTGCTTTTAGTCTTAAACTCAAAATCAACGCCGGGATAACGCTTGAAAAACTCAATAATCTCCCCCGAAAAGCCTGTCAGACGGTCAAAAAGCAGCGAATCGGTGAACTCCCCGGTACCGATCCTCCGGGAAGCGAATATACCCCGGCCTTTCCGCTCGCGGAAACGGCTGAAAAAATCGCTCAACTGAACCGGGATTATGATCCCCGGAATATTCTGGTATTCCTGGAGAAAACAATACGCGCACTCATACGCACATCCGAAACCGATATTCAACAACCGGTACCCGCAGCAAAGCGCGCCCTGCGTGCAAGGACATTCTTTAAAAAAATCATGCCGTTCACGGACAAGAAAAAGATTTTCCGTCCTGCGGTTATACGCCGTCCCGGAGGATACCCCGCGCCGGTCGGCGCGGCCCATGAAGTCCTTGAGCGAACTTATAGTGATCCGTTTG